>JAUXGC010000130.1 GCA_030622375.1 Sulfurovum sp. | reverse complement strand
TCACTGCAAAAAAATAAAATCAATAACCTTATAGATTTACGCCCTACTCTTATGCACTCACTTGACAGTATGGAGTTGGCTTTAGAGCTTAACAAAAAACTCTTGGCAAAAGAACAAAACATGCACTGTCTTTTACAGATCAATGCGGCTAATGAAGAGAGCAAATCAGGCGTAAGCAGCGAAGAAGCTTTTGACATTTACCAAACCATCAAAGAGAGTTGTCCGCAGATAAACCTTAAAGGCGTAATGACCATTGGTGCTCACACAGAAGACAGTAAACTGATACAGAAAAGTTTTGAAACTACCCAAAGTATCTATGAAAAATTGAAAAAAGAGGGTGCGACAATCTGCTCTATGGGTATGAGTAGTGATTATCAACTGGCGATAAGATGTGGATCTAACTTAGCAAGAGTTGGCTCGGCACTGTTTAAATAACTAAGCATTTTAAGCTATACTAAGATAAACAAAATGAGGCAAGGCATTAAAAATGAAATTAATAAAATTTTTACTCTTACTGTCACTGTTTTTTAATATTTCCCATGCCTCTATCATTGCTCTGGAAGATGATTGTCATCATGATGCAGTTTCTGAATATATGATGGAGCAAAATATTGATGATAAGTGTGGCGACTTGTGCGACATAGATCATCTGTTTCATTCTATCGCTATACTCAGTACTCCCAATATGGACTTTGACACTTTAGCACATCATACACAACCCACACAAAAGATAACTTTCTATCATCCTCCTTTTAAAGAAAATACGACCAAACCTCCTATCATTTAATTTCTATACCTCACCATAATTCTCTACTAAACATACATATTAAATATATAGGAAATAAACCATGACAAAGATTATCATGCTTTTTTTAACTTTCTCTCTCACTCTTTTTGGAATGAGTTATGCAAAGTTTAAAGAACATACACTTAAAAATTCAAAAATACTTAAAAGCCAACAACTCTCTTTGCAAGCTACACAGCAGGAAAACAACATACTTTTAAGAACAGCAAACCCTACACTAAGTCTTGAAGCATCAAGATTTGATGAAGAGATAGGCAAGAACAGTTTTGGTTACAGCATCAGTGCTTCACAAACCATTCGTACCAGTTCTTATATGGAGGGTATCAAAAATAAAACCTATGCTTCCACCCTACTTCGCAAAGCATTTGTCAGACAAGGAAAAGCTGGATATATAAAAGCACTTGAAGTCTTATATACAAATTATGTATATCAAAATAAGATGTTGACCTTGTTGCAACAAGAGTATAAACTCTCAAATAAAGTAACAGATATGGTTAAAGAGCGTTTTAAAAATGGTTCAGACAATAAAGTCTCTTATCTACAAGCAAAAACAGAGACACTTGGGCTTAAAACACAAACATATACCCTCAAGCAGCAGATCAATACTCTCTACTATCAACTCTTGACAATAGCTGGTCTTAGAAAAAGAGTCTCTTTGGAAAAAAAATTTATCTACTCTGTTTCATCTAAAACAAAAAACTCTTCAAAAGTAAGTCCTAGTCAACAGATACTTCAGGCTAAAGAAAAACTCTATCAAAGTAATCTGAATATACATCAAAGCTCTTTTCAGAATTATGATGTTTATGCAGGAGTAGATAAAGAACCCGATCAGTCTATTTTGAGACTTGGTATAAATATTCCTATATCGATTTACAATGACAGAAGTGAAGAGAGGATGTTGGCAAAATTGCAAAGTCAGCAGGTAAAACTTGACAGAGAACAACTATCTTTAAATGTGCACTCACAAAAACAGATGCTAAAAGCATCTATTGGAGAACTTTCTGCTCAATATAATGCACTTAAGACTCTACAAAAACAACAACAAGAGCTTACTTCTCTTCTTCAGGAAGGATACAAAATAGCAAAAGGCTCACTTTTTGAAATGATGTCAGCCAAAAACAAACTTATTCAAACAAAAAAATCCCTACTTCAAACACAAAAAATCATCAACGATCAAAAAATAGAATTGCGTTTTTTACAAGGAGAATACAATGACTAAATATATATTATTATTTCTACTTCCTCTGCTTAGTTTGGCAAATCAAATAACAGTCGAACACCCACAGATAAAACCTTTAGGTGAAATCATACAAACCAATGCACAAATAACTCAACTCTCTGATCAGAAACAAGAAATTGTTTCTAGGCTATCTGGACATATAGAGACTTATTTTGTTAAAGCAGGAGAGAGAGTGCAAAAAGGAGAGAGGGTTGCACTTATTGAGTCTATAGAGCTCTCTAAAATGAGTGCCCAATATTTAGCTATTGTAAAACAGACAAAAGCATCTAAACTACAGCTAGATACAGCTAAAAAACTCTATAAAAAAGGTCTTGCATCACAAAATGATTTGAGCAATCAGGTTATAGCACTAGAAGAGATACACTCTAAACAAAATACCCTAGCTTCTCAACTAAAATCATTAGGAGTTACACCCTCCAAGCTTGCAAAAGCTACAGACGAGCTAATACTTTATGCACATGCTGATGGCATAGTGGGGCAAATAGTAGCTCCTTTGCATAGTAATGTAGATGAAAAAACAGTTTTGATGACACTGGTCAATCAGAGTAGTTATTATGCAACAGCTTTTCTTAGTGTAGATGATGCCATGCAAATCTCTTCAGAAACTACAGGATGGATAAGCGTATCTGGCAATCAATACCCTTGCAGTTTTGTGCAGCTCTTACCAAATATAGATGAAAAGACACAACGTGCAAAAGTACTATTTAGCATAGAAAAAAGTCCTACAAATCTTCTCATAGGTGCTTATGTACAAATGGAAATATCTCTTCCTCCTACACGCAATATTTTAATGGTAAAAAAGTCTGCCTTGACACTCTTTCAAGGTGAATGGGTAGTGTTTGTATCGGCACATCATGAAGAACATCCTTCTGAAGCCCACATAGAAAATGAGAATACAGAACATGATGAGCATGATGAAGAGGAGGAGTCTCCATATCAACCAAAAGTAGTAAACATCATTGCATATAGTGGTGAATGGGTAGCCATTGAGGGTATAGAAGCTAAAGAAGAGTATGTGAGCAGTGGGGTATATTTTGTTAAATCTATGATGCTCAAATCTTCTCTTGGCGAACATGGTCACTAGGAGAATAATATGAAAAGATTTTTTGAAATACTCATACAGTACAAATTTCTTATACTTGCTTTGTTTATAGCCATATCTGGATTTGGTTATAAAGCATATAAAAATATACCTGTGGATGCCTTTCCAGACATCACACCAAAACAGGTCGTTATCTATACTGAAAGCGTAGGAAACTCAGCTGAAGATATAGAGAAACTAATCACATACCCTATAGAGTCAGCTATGTCTGGTCTGCCTGGCGTGAAAATGATACTCTCTAACTCTATGTTTGGTCTCTCTTATGTCTCTATCTTTTTTGAAGATGATTATGATACCTATTTTTTACGTCAAATCGTAACAGAGAGATTAAATACTATAGAGTTACCAAAAGGATGGGGAACACCTGTAATGGGTCCCAACACTACAGGTCTTGGACAAGTCCTATGGTATGCACTTAAAGATAAAAACCATACATATAACCTAAGTGAACTACGTCAAATACACCAATACAGAGTAACCCCCCTACTCAAATCTGTAGATGGTGTAGAAGAGGTTATCTCTTGGGGTGGATTTGAAAAGCAATATGAAGTTCTTATAGATCCAAAACATTTACAAAATTTAGGTGTTACTTATGGAGAGATTATAGAAGCTTTAGAGAACAGTAACCAGTCTGTAGGTGGTCAATACTTAGAGTTCAATAAAGAACAGTACCTTATAAGAGGTGCTGGTCTTTATGGTAGCATGGATGATATACGAAACACAGTAATACGCACACACGATGC
>JAUXGC010000194.1 GCA_030622375.1 Sulfurovum sp. | reverse complement strand
GAGAGTGCAGTATATAAGCATGGCTAATACTTTGCCTACATAAACTATTTGATATAAGATATTATACTAGGAAATAATATGAAAAAAATACCAAGATCCGTAGTAGTACTATTACTCATGTCTACCTTTGCTATAGCTGACAGGAGCATTGTACTGGTCCAAGAGCCGGAAATTACAGTAGCAGAAACATACGAACCTCTACCTATCATAGGTGATAAGAACTTCTATGCAGGGTTGGGTTATGCTTACATGAAAATGACTAATGATACAAGCAGTAATAATATAACAGGTCGTGCTATAACATTGCTTGCAGGGTATAACTTCCATAAATATATTGCTACTGAAGGTAGATATTTTGCTACCTGGGGTAATTTGAATGTAGAAGATGGAACTACAGAAGTTGATAAAGATTGGGATATGGCAAATGTTGCTATCTATCTAAAACCAAAGTATTCTATAGATAATTTTACCCTTTATGGACTACTCGGTTATGGTCAAATGAGTCTAAATAATCATACTAAATATACTGAAAATGGTTTCCAGTGGGGATTGGGTGCAAACTTTGCTACCATAGATAAAGTAGATGTTTTTGTAGATTATGCAAAACTTTATGACGATAAAGACTTTAATGATCTTGTTATGCAAAATGATATCTCAGTTGACTCTTTTAATCTGGGTGTAATTTATAACTTCTAAAAGTATCAAAGCAACCAAGAGTGTAGTATTGAGATGGTCAATTGGTAATTTCCTTGTTCTCAAGCTCCAGTTTGGGGATGAAATAGCAGTGCTTGATGATTTAAAATGCTAATATCTGTTCCAAACTGGAGCTTGGGAACAAGTGGAATAGTATCTACTGCTACATAATATAGTTTTTATTTATTTATAATTTATGCTTCTTTTGGTGTAAAAAGCATATAATTATGTAAATATTTACTTAGAAGAAAGTTGTCATTTCTCAAAAGGTATATTTTCTCTTAAAGGGTGAGATAGATTACATATTTATATGTATCCCTAAGCTGGAGTTTGGGGATGAGAAAAGTAAAAGGAATAAATAAATGCTGAAAGAGATTTTTTTAAAAGCTTTAGTAGCTGAAGACGTAGGCAGAGGAGACCTCTTTGCTCGTATTAGCACAGGCAAACCTATAAGGGCTTATATTATTGCAAAAAGTGATGGTGTGTTTGCTGGTCGTGAGTATATCGACACTTTCTCTAGGATGTATGACTTAGAATTAGAGTGGAAGATAGATGATGGTACAGCTTTTAAAAAAGGTGAAAAACTACTTTTTGTCTCAGGTAATTCTAAAATTATCCTCTCATTGGAGCGTTCTATCTTAGATATAGTTTTACATGCAAGCTCCATAGCAACTTTGACAGCTCAGTATGTAGAAGCCATAAAAGAGACAGGCGTAAAACTCTTAGATACCCGAAAAACAAGACCACTGCTCCGTGAGTTTGAGAAGTATGCTGTACGTTGCGGCGGGGGGATCAACCACCGTATGGGACTTGATGATTGTTTGATGTTGAAAGATACGCATCTTCAAACCATTGATGATCTGGATATTTTCATGAAAGAGGTACGCCAAAAGATACCATTTACCTCAAAAGTAGAGATCGAGTGTGAGAGTTTAGAAATGGTTAGACGTGCGATGAAAGCAGGTGCTGATATTGTGATGTGTGACAATATGTCTTTGGAAGAGACTAAAGAGGTGGTAGCCTTTAGAAATGAAAATTACCCGCATATCTTACTTGAAGCCAGTGGAAATGTAACGCTTGAAACTATTAGAGAGATAGCTACTACAGGTGTAGATGCGATCAGTTCAGGAAGTATTATCCATCAGGCAAATTGGATTGACCTTTCTATGAAAGTAGAGAGTAAAAAATAATAGAGTGTTAATACTATTAGTGTATAGTATAGAGCAAGAAGAAAGTTAGGATAGTAATGACAACAACACTATTTCCTTATGAGGAAGTAAAAGCAAAAATACAGAGTGTTGAGTGTATCACCATACTGTCTCATCTTAACCCTGATGCGGATGCTTTAGGTACTGCATTAGGTATCTATACTTTGCTAAAAAAAGATAAGACAAAAAGAGTTGAAGTAGTGAATGGCTCAAAAGCTTTGCCTCTTCATCTTGATTTTTTGCCCTCTTTTGATAAAATAAAACATCAAATAGACTATGAAAACAGTTTGGTTATCTCTTGTGACTGTGGAAGTATAGATAGGCTGGGGTTTGACCTTGATGGGAGAGACATACTTAATATAGACCATCATCGAAGTAATACGCAGTATGGAAGCATTAATGTTGTTATGCCAGACTATGCATCGTCTTCACAGGTAGCATTCGAACTTTTCAAAAAGTTGTACACTATAGATGCAGATACAGCAACCTGTTTTTATACGGCATTGCTTTCAGATACAAGATACTTTACGACCACATCTGTGAATAAAGAGGTGTTTGATGTAGCACAATCATTGGTGGAGGCAGGAGCCCAGCCTGATGTGATAGCCTATAATTTTACACAAAGGCGTCCTTTAAGCTCTTTGCGTATTTTAGAAAAATCGTTAAGGTCTTTGACGCTACATGAGGAAGCAAGAGTAGCAGCATTGATGGTGACAAAAGAAGATATAGAGGCTACAGGTGCTACTGTACCGGATAT
>JAUXGC010000023.1 GCA_030622375.1 Sulfurovum sp. | reverse complement strand
GAGAGCCATGACGACTTTTGCTTACTTTTCTAGAAAAGTAAGGAGAGAAGCAACGCCACAAGTCAAATAACAGGAAATTTGAATAAACAAAAGGAAATAAAATGAATATAGCCATTCTATTTGGTGGATCAAGCTTTGAACATGAGATAAGCATTGTCTCTGCTATTACTATGAAAAAAGTACTGAAAAAAAGTACCTTAACATATATATTTGTGAGTGCTAATAGAGAATTTTATCTCATAGATACAGATAAAATTAACTCTAAACTTTTCTCTTCAGGTGAGTATAAAACAAGAAAAAAACTCACACTAAAAAATGGCGGTTTCTTTATAGATGGCATGTTTGGAAGCAAAGATGTAGATTTTGATGTTGCACTGAATCTTATTCATGGTAGAGATGGAGAGGATGGTAAAATAGCTTCAATGATGGAGTTTTTTAACATTCCATTTATTTCACCTCGCATGGAAGCCTCAGCACTCTCTTACAACAAACTCTACACTAAGTTTTTAGCAGATAGCCTTGGGGTAAAAACTGTAGAGTATGAATATCTCTCAAAAAATGATGAGAGAAAAATTACTATGCCATACCCTGTTATCATCAAACCTGTACGTTTAGGTAGTAGTATCGGTGTAAGTATCGTTAAAAATGAAGGAGAGTTTGACTATGCACTTGATGTTGCCTTTGAGTTTGATACAGATGTAATAATAGAACCGTTCATTGAGGGAGTAAAAGAGTTTAATCAGGCAGGAGCTTACACGAATGATTGGGAACTCTCTATAGTAGAAGAGCCACAGAAAGAGGAGTTTTTAGATTTTGAGAAAAAATATATGGATTTCTCTCGTGATTCACAAGTGCTAGAAGCAGATATATCTAAAGAGTTGAAAGATAAAATCCAAGATAGCTTCAAAAAGATTTATAACCCACTCTTTAAAGGAAGTATTATGCGTTGTGACTTTTTTGTTGTAGATGATGAAGTGTTGCTGAATGAGATTAATCCCATACCAGGTTCTATGGCAAATTATCTATTTCCAGATTTTGAAGGAATGATAAATAGATTATTTAAAAATTTACCAAATGAACAAAACATTATAGTTAATTATGACTATATTCACTCTATTCAAAGTGCAAAAGGAAAAGTGTAATTAGGAGTAAATAACTCTGATTGAATCTTGAAACTTATCGTTCTACACGCTGTTTGTTACCATTTCCTCCCTTTTGTTAAAAATAATTTAACAAATCTTTTTTACTTCTTTAATTTTAAGCTTTATTTGTAAGAAAACAACATATAATTCAATTGAATGTTGTCAGATATTGTCATTTTTCAACATAAATTTTTTATAAGGGGGTATGCATGCAATCAAATGCAGCATTGGAATACGATTATTCCGTAGCAAAATTGTTTACTTACGCAACAATTTTGTTTGGATTTTTAGCTATGCTTATTGGTACGCTTATAGCGGCACAACTAGCATTTCCAGAACTTAACTATTTAATTGGTGAATATGGTACTTTTTCAAGATTAAGACCAGTTCATACAAACACGGCTATTTTTGGATTTACAGTAGGTGGAGTTTTTGCCACATTCTATTATGTAGGACAAAGAGTGCTTAAAGTATCTATGGCAGAGTCCAAATTTTTGATGTTTATTGGTAAACTTCACTTTTGGATTTGGTTTTTTGGAGCACTTTTTGCTACAATCACACTTCTTATGGGCTATTCTCAATCTAAAGAATATGCACAGTATGAGTGGCCAGCTGATGTTGCCATTGTTATCTTATGGGTACTTTGGGGTATCTCAATCTTTGGTTTGATTGGTATCAGAAGAGAAAAAGTACTTTATATCTCTATGTGGTATTACATTGCGACCTTCTTAGGGATAGCCATGCTTTACATTTTTAACAACATGGCAGTACCTACTTATTTTGCTTCTGGTGGACTTGGTAGTATTATGCACTCAGTCTCTATGTACTCTGGTGCAAATGATGCGATGGTTCAGTGGTGGTATGGTCATAATGCGGTTGCATTCGGATTTACCGTTCCTATTGTGGGAATGATTTATTACTTCCTTCCAAAAGAGTCTGGTCAAGCAATTTATTCATATAAATTGTCACTCCTCTCTTTCTGGGGATTAATGTTTCTTTACCTTTGGGCTGGTGCGCATCACCTTCTCTATTCTCCAGTGCCAGATTGGGTACAGACTATGGCATCAGTATTTTCAATAGTACTTATTTTACCATCTTGGGGTTCAGCGATTAACATGCTCCTTACTATGAAAGGTGAGTGGAATCAGTTAACTGAAAATCCACTAATCAAATTTATGGTACTAGCATCTACATTCTATATGCTTTCAACACTTGAAGGTCCTATCCAAGCGATTAAATCGGTAAATGCGATTGCGCACTTTACAGACTGGATTCCTGGGCATGTTCACGATGGGGTACTTGGCTGGGTTACATTTATGATTATGGCATCACTATTCCATATGGCTCCTAGAATGTTTAAAAGAGAGATTTACTCTAGAAAACTTATTGAAGTACAATTTTGGCTTCAAACAACAGCTGTTGTTCTTTACTTTACCTCTATGTGGATTGCAGGTATCACACAAGGTATGATGTGGAGAGCAGTTGATGAGTATGGTAACTTGATGTATAGCTTCATCGATACAGTAACCGTACTTCATCCTTACTATGCGATTAGAACACTTTCAGGTGTATTATACTTTGTTGGTTTCGTAATATTCGCTTACAATATGATTAAAACTATGTCTTCTTCTAGAGAGTTAACAGAAGAGCCTCAGTTTAAATCACCTATGGCATAAGGAGGTAGGTTATTATGTTTCATTGGTTAGAAAAAAATCCATTCTTCTTTGCAGTAGGAGTATTTTTGGTTATCGCATTTGCAGGGATTATTACAATCCTGCCTAACTTTGCTGAATCATCAAGACCAGTAGTAGGGCTTAAGCCTTACACGGTACTTGAGCTTGCAGGCAAAGAAGTTTATAAAAAGGATGCATGTATCGCATGTCATTCACAAATGATTCGTCCCTTTAAAGCAGAAACTGATAGATATGGTCAGTATTCACTCTCTGGAGAGTATGCTTATGATAGACCATTCCTTTGGGGTTCAAAAAGAACCGGTCCAGACCTTCACCGTATAGGTAACTATAGAACAACAGATTGGCATGAAAACCATATGTGGGAACCTATAGATGTAGTCCCTGGTTCTATTATGCCAGCTTATAAACATCAGTTTACTAACTTAGCAGATATTGAAACAGCATATGCTGAGGCAGTTACTGTTAAAAATGTATTCGCAACACCATATGGTGATGAGTTTCAGGCTACAAAAGCAGCTTGGGAAGCACATAAGCCAAAAGTGTTGGCTGATGCAAAGGCTATCGCTGCCGATATGAAAAATCAAGATGTTAAAGATGCAGTTGCAGCAGGAAATATTCCTGAAGTTGTTGCAATCATAGCGTATATGAATAGATTGAAGTAGTAAAAAAGATGGATATTAGAGAATTTCAGGCTTATGCCGCTCTCTTTATGACTATTTTTTTGGTGGGGATACTGTATTGGTACATAGTTTACCTCTATAGGAGCGAAAAAAAAGGTGAAAAGGACTATGAAAAGTTATCTAATCTTGCTTTAGATGATGAAATCGACAGCAAGACTATTAATAGTAGTTCTGTAGCCTCAAGTGAAAAAAAGGAGCAAAAGAAATGAATGCGTTAATGATAAAAGGACTTCTGTTCGCAGCAGTGCTTATCGGCGCTACAATTTTTGTAGTAAAGTCGATGAATATTGATTTGAGTGATCCTATAAATATGATTACAATAATTGGTGCCATAGCAATTGCGGCGCTGACAGTAGGTGTATCTACTAAGTATATCAACCAGATGAAATCAGATACAGCAAGTGGTGAACTTGTTGATACGAACTGGGATGGTATTGGTGAGTATACAAATGAACTTCCAAGTGGTTGGGCATACTCATGGCTAGGAACAGCGATTTGGGCTATGTGGTATATGATTTCAGGGTACCCTATAAATGCGTTTAGTCAGATAGGTCAATATAATGAAGAAGTTATAGCTTACAATACTAAGTTCCAAGAAATACATGCAAACCCAGATGCTGCAACACTTACGCAAATGGGTGAATCTATTTTCTTGGTGCAGTGTGCACCATGTCATGGTAGTACGGGTGATGGTCTTTCAGGTAAAGCACATGACTTTACGAACAGAATGAGTAAAACACAATTACTTGATGTGATTAAAAATGGTTCAAACCAGTTGGGCTATCCTATGGGTGCTATGCCTCCAATGATGGCACAAGGTGCAGATGCTGAAGCTATAGCAACATATATTGCTGGAGGTATGCAAGGTGAACAACCTGCATCATATGGAGCATGTGCAAGTTGTCATGGAGCAGACGGTAAAGGTATGGCAGGTATGTCTCCAGACCTTACTGTGTTTGATGAGACGCTTGTAAGTAATGTCATCAAAAATGGTAAAAAAGGTGTACTAGGTACTATGCCCGCTTATCATGACAGAATGACTCCAGTGCAAATGAAAGCACTTGCGGCTTATATCGCAACGTTGAAAGGATAAGAGATGGCAGACAATACAAACAGAGGGGTTTTTTCCCTCAGTGGTGTAACAGGTATGCTTATAGCAACTGCACTTTTACTTGCTATTGCTTTTGGTTTAACAGCATGGGCTATTGGGGTACAGCAAGGTAGTGCAAGTAATTTTTACGATGCTTCACCTATTACAAATAGTTTAGATAATGTAAAAGCAATTAGCGAAGAGAATGCAAATTTTGCATTTCAAGATGCTAAATAATTCATAAAGGATAAAAAATGATTACAATTATGGATAAAGTTTTGAGCTTGAGTATGGTTATTTTTGCTGCTTATACAGCATGGGCCGTTCTTACTGGCAATAACCTCTATATAGGATAATATATGTTCAAAGCACAAGTAAGGTTCACCTTGCTTGCTTTGTTGCTTCCTCTTCTGCTTAACGCAACACATATTCTCAAAGATGACATTTTAAAACCTGAAGCTTCAATATTAATTGAAAAGATGGCTGATGAACTGCTCTTGAAGACAGGTATATCTGGATATGTTATTGCAACAAATGAAAATTTCCCAGAGAAATTTAACTTGGTTGAGTACAGTAAGAGATATGAAGCTAGCACAAGCAAGCCGTATGTAATGTTGATATTTGCACCTAATGCTATCATTACAGTAAAGTCTGGTGAAAAAGGAAGAGTAGCGCTCATACCATCATCTAAAGAGTTAACAGAACTTTATGATAAAAGTGATGTTATAGATGCAACTATAGATGTTGTATCAGCAAAAGATAAAAATAGTATGGAAGATAAACATACTATAGGGGTGTTGCAGGGTTTTTCTGAGTTAGCAGATCAAATTGCTTCTTCAAAAAATGTTGAGATGACTACAACACTTCCAAATGAGACGAGAGTAATCATTTCAGTCTTAAGAGTCATTGTAATTATTGGTGCACTGTTAGTGTTATGGATATTTATAGTAAGACCAATACTTAGAAGGATGAAAAATGGCAAAGAATAAAGAGAAAACTTATTGGCCACATATGATACTTGGGTTTCTATTTTTAGGTATGACTCTTAGTTATTGGACAGTAAAGACTGCCTCTTCGATGCCGGTACAAGACTCAAATGAGTATATGATGAAGTATCAAATAGCCGATATTACCATCAATGAGATTATGCAGAGTAAAATAGCATTTGATAAACATTATACTATTAAGATTGTAGATGCAGAGACGATGGTAATGACTGATAATGTAAACAGTAATGTAGCTCAACCCAACCCTGTTAGGCTAACAGAAGGCATGAACTCTTTTAACTACAGTGTTATAGATAAAAGTGGAGTAGCTATTGAAGATGCAAATGTAACATTTTTATTGACCAGACCTCACAGTACACGAGAGGATAACTTGGTTGAAAATATCCCATTTTCTAATGGTAAATTCAAAATAAACAACATCAGTATTACTAAAGCAGGTAGATATACTCTGCAGTTAAGAGCAAAAATAGGAGAGAGTACAGGGTACTCACAAATCTCTGCATACTTAAAACCCTAATAATTTTGTAGGGTGTTGTCCCCTGACAACACCAATATATTAAAGGTGTTGTGAGGGCACAACACCCTACGTGAATTATGTTATAATTCTTCTATGAATCAACTCCATATTTACCCCACATCAAGATCTTTAAGAAGAGTAAGTTCACAGTATAAAGAACAGGATGGATTTTTGCCTACACTTATGCGTATGGATGAGTTTGAACAGCGATCTATACTTCTAGAAGATAGAGTTATGATTGACCCCATAAAACGCATATTGTTTCTGCGTGAAGCAGCAAGTTTTGAAGCTTTTAAAGATTTCAAAGTAGATTTGTCTTTAGTCCGTTTTTTTAGTAAAAGTGATGCCTTATTTAAGTTTTTTGAAGAGTTGGCAGGAGAGCAGATAGACTTTAAGACTTTAGCTGATGCCGATGCTTATGCAGAGTTTGGACAACATCTTAATATATTGGAAATACTTTTAGAAAACTATAAAAAACTACTTGATAAAGGTGGGTTTACCGACAAAGCTTTTATTCCCACCTTGTATAAAGTAAACGTTGGATTTTTGCAAAGCTATGAGAGTATAGAGATACATATAGAAGGATATTTAAGTCACTTTGAATTAGAACTCGTAGAACAAATCTCACAAATAGTACCAATTATTATATATTATGCAACCTCTAAGTTTAATACGAAGATGCAAGAACGCTTTAAGTCTATGGGAATTATTTTGCCAAACAACAAACATATTAGTTTTAGCATGACAGATAAAAAAATATTGAGCCAAGAAAATAATGACACAAATATAAATTCTAAAGTCTATTCAGTAGAGGAGAAAGAAGAGCAAATAGCAGTTGCATTTGTAGAGATAGAAAAGATGGTAAAGTCTGGGATAAAGCCCGAAAAGATAGCCCTTATCTTGCCTGATGAGAGTTTTAAAGAGCACTTTAGACTTTTTGACAGACATCAAAACCTAAACTTTGCTATGGGTTATGATTACAGCAAAGGGCGTATTTGCAAATCACTTGAAGCTCTTTATGGGTATTGGCAAAGTTATGATAGCAATAGTAAAAATTTGTTGGAACAGTATGGTTTTGACTTTAAAGAGATAGAAAAATTAACACCTACAAAAAAATGTAGTGTAGAAGTATTTTTTTCGCTTATTGATGGATTGAAATTATTAGACAGTCCTTTGGTTGATGGAGAGAAAAAAGAGAAATATAGTGAGAGAGTAGAAGAGAAGTATCTACACTTTTTAAAAATATTTGAAACAGAAGAGCTAAGCCAAAAAGAGTGGCTCTTTTTGTGGCTAAAAGCTCTCTCGAAGATTACTATAGATGATGTTAGAGGGGGACTTGTTACCGTGATGGGTGTACTAGAGACCAGAGGGGTGAGTTTTGAGGGTGTGGTCATAGTAGATTTTAACGAAGGCATAGTCCCTGCTACCTCTAGTAAAGACCAGTTTTTAAATTCACAAGTGCGAGCCTTTGCTAATCTGCCTACCAAACATGATAGAGAAGCCTTGCAAAAGCAATACTACAAGCGATTATTAGAACAAGCCAAAACATCTGTCATACTTTATAGCACAAGCGACAATAAGCTACCCTCAAAATTTCTATATGAATTAGGACTCAAAAAGGCAGAGCCAATACAAGCCCAATTTGACTTACTCTATTCCCAGCCATCACAGCTAGTTACACAAGAAGATCCTATGGTCAAAAATTTTGATGCATTTGCTATTGTTTGGTCTGCTTCAAGACTTAAAACTTATTTGGAGTGTAAGAGAAAATATTATTACAAACATATCCAAAAGATACAAGCTAAAAAAGATGATGAGTTAAACGAGGGTTCATTTTTGCATTCACTTTTAGACCACTTACATAGAGAAAGAGAGAGTTATGAGAGCAGAGAGGAGATGCAAAAAAGTATAGATACTCTTTTAGATAAGTTACTCCCTTTTGATGATGCTAAAATAGCTTATCAAAAACTATTGTGGAAAGAGAAACTCAAAGGTTTTGTAAGCTCACAGATAGAGCATTTTAGCACAGGTTGGAGAGTAGTGGAGAGAGAAAAAGAAGCTCAAGGTGACATAGGAGGTTTACGCTTCAAAGGACGCATAGACCGTATAGACCAAAATGCTACTCATACTTTGGTGCTAGACTACAAAAGTGGCTCCACCAAAGAGGCAAACAAAACTAAAAACCTAGAAACACTAACAGATTTACAGATGAGCATCTATTCTCAAATGCTAAGTAGTAAATACCAAAATATAAACCTAGCTTTCGTAAAAATATTTGAAAATGGAAATATAGAAGAGATAACAGCTCTAGAAGAAAAAAATGAGTTACTGTTTGAGTACATCATAGAGCTTAAACAAACGAAAAGTTTTGTAGCCCAAAAATGTGAAGACTTGAAAACTTGTAAGTGGTGTGAGTTTGCATTGATGTGTGAGAGAGGGGAGTATCTATAATAATCATCAAGGAAGTGGAGAGTTTACTCCCACTAGAAGTTATAACTGAAACAGAAATATAAAATTGACTTATAGTTTGGATTGTGAGGTGAGAGTGAACTCTTCACTTCCAAAGAGCATATGCCAACTTAAGACAAAATAGAGTAAAATCATTACTATCAAAACAACAAGGCAAAACATGAAAACAGTAATAAAATTAGGCATAATTATTTTGCTAATGGCTTTGTTTGGTAGCAGTAGCCATGCAGATTGTAGCAAGAGTGAAGTGATGAAGCTCATAGATAAGGGGTTCTCAAAAACAGAGATAAGTAGCATTTGCGGTTTAGCTAGGAAAACAAGCACCCTCAAAAGAGAAGCAGATAAATGGATAACCCCTAGTAGCAGTACTTGCAGTAGTAATGGTGGAGAACTATATAAAGGTATGTGTAGTGCAAACTGGCAAGATGCACAAACAATCTGCAGTGTCAGTGGAGGAAGGCTACCAAATATTTATGAACTTAAAAAAGTCATCACTGATTGCGGAGGGGTAGTGGATGCAGATATTGAAAATATTGGAGACCCAAAATATCAATCTTGCTATAGAAAAAAAGGATTTTCTGCCTCAGACTACTACTGGTCTTCTTCCGTGTATGTATCCGATACTGGGGGCGCGTGGCTCGTGCTCTTTAAGGATAGCCACACACGCCACTACTATAAGACACGCAAGTACTATGTTCGTTGTGTACGAGGCAGACAATAATTTGACCTTTGTTTTTGTATTTTTGAAATGTTTGGGTTTGGTATTAAACTTTAAATGTAAGTAGCCATATCAAGGAAGTGGAGAGTTTACTCCCACCAGAAGCTGTAACTGAGATAGAAATATAAAATTTCCTTATAGTTGGGATTGTGTGTGGGACTAAAAGTCTCCACTTCCAAGAGTAGGTGGGAGTAAACTCTCCACTTCCGAAGAGCGTATGTTAAAGGAATATAATTGACCAAAGTAAAACATTCAAATCTCCCACATATAGACATGAAAGACCATTATCAATTTGTAACATTTAGAACAAAGGAGAGCATGGATGAATATATCAAAAAGATATATGGTAGTAGTGACTCTGAAAGGTTAAAGCAGTACAAAATAGATACTTATTTAGACAAGTCAGAAAATGGAGTATTTTTAAATGGACAAATTGTTTTGGACATTCAAAAGTACTTTCAAAGTTATGATAAAAAGATGTATGAATTAATGGCTTTAACCATAGTGCCAAATCACATTCATATACTTTTTAAACAGAATGATGAATTGAAAAATATTATGCGTATATTAAAAGGTGGCTCTACTCATATAGTTAATACTTTACTTGATAGAAAAGGTCAAGTATGGGCTAGTGATTATTTTGATAAACTTATACGAAATGAAGAGCATTTTTCTTTGGTATATGACTATATAAAGTATAACGCTATAAAAGCAGGATTAGATGATGCAAGGGAGAGATTTTATGGTTTGTATGAATAGCAGGAAGTGGAGAGTTTACTCCCACCAGAAGTTAAAATTATTTTTAAAACACAAAATCTCCTTACAGTTAGGATTGTGGGGTGGGACTAAAGTCTACACTTCCGAAGGGCATGGTTGTATATGAGTTTTAAACCATTTTTAGCCTACTCCGCCTCAGCAGGGTCAGGTAAAACCTTTGCACTTTCGGTTCGTTACATATCACTACTTTTTATGGGAGAGTCACCTAGTAGTATATTGGCAGCGACCTTTACTAACAAGGCAGCAGCAGAAATGCGTGAGAGGGTGGTGGACTCTTTGCGTACTCTTGGGGACAATAAAGCATTTTTAGAAGCTGTTTTGATGGAGACTGGATTTATTAAAGAGGTATTGTTCGAGAAGCAGCCAGCGGTGTTGACCAGGTTTTTGTCTAGTACTTCTTATATCGTGACACTTGATAGCTTTTTTTCTTCCATACTGCGTTCTGCCTCTTTGGAGTTGGGGCTTGAGCCTGATTTTGTGACTAAAGAGCAGGGTCATGAGAAGTTGGAGTTGCATTTTCTTGAAGAAGTACAAGCAGAGGGATTGCTCTCTTCTCTTGTGAAGTTGGCTATAGATATAGAAGATAAACGATTTGGAAAAATCTTTGATTTGATGCAGAATTTTTATAAGGTGGATCCTCTATTGCCAGAGCAAGAGGAGCTCTCATTCTCTTTGAGAAAACAAGAAGATCAGATAGAAGTGCTTAGGGTATCTATGGTAAAAGCCCTTGAAAATGCCAAATCTACAAAACGGTGCATGGGGCAGTTTGAAACAAAAAGTGTGAAAGAATTGTTTGGTAAAGGTCTGTTTGAAAAAGAGTTTTTAGGGGAGCACTCTTGGTTTAAAAAGAGTATGAATGATGAGATAGAGTCTATTTACAAACAACTCAAAGAGGCTTTGAAGCTTTGGGTAAAAGCTAAAGAGTCAGTAGTTTTGCATAGTCTTTTTAAAATATATGACTATTATAGAAATGCAAACATAACAAATGCAAAACTTTCAGGGGTTTTGAGTTTTGATGATTTGACATATTTTACCTATAGACTTTTACATGAGAGCATAAGTAAAGAGTTTTTGTATTTTAAAATAGATGCCAAGTTTAAACATATACTACTCGATGAGTTTCAAGACACTTCCACTTTGCAATTTTTGCTTCTAAAACCACTCATAGATGAAATCTTTGCAGGGCATGGACAGAGTGAATTTAAGAGTTTTTTTTATGTGGGAGATACTAAGCAGTCGCTTTACCGTTTCCGTGGTGGAGTGGAAGAGTTGTTTGACAAGGTGGCAGAGAATTATGGTGTAAAGATATTGCCCATGGATACCAACTACCGAAGTTCTAAAAATGTTGTGGAGCAAGTAAATAGGTGGTTTGAGCCTGTTATGGATGGGTATGTGCCCCAGAAGAGCTTTACTGGTGCATCTGAGGGTTATGTAGAGGTGTTAGAGTCTGAAGAGATTATAGATGAGGCAGTGAAACAAGCTAAAAGGCTTTTGGATGTAGGAGTAAATGTGGATGACATTGCCTTTTTGGTTAATACTAACAAAGATGGACAAAGTCTGCAAGAAGCTTGTCAGCATGAGGAGATAGACACACTCTTAAAGACTTCTAGCTCCTTGAAGAGTATTCCTAAAATTGCAGCACTGGTCGCGATGGTATCTTACCTCTTTTATGGCGAAAAAATAGACGCCAAAGCATTACTTTTAAAAGTAGGAAAATTGCTTAAAGATATAGATACTTCTTGGTTCTCTGCTTTTATGTCTCCTTTGCAGGTAGTTGATAGACTTGTGCGAGAGTTTGGGTATTTCGATGATGATTTAAATATATTGAATCTATTGGAGTTTAGCTCAAGCTTTTCTGATATTCCTACATTTATAGAAGAGTTTGAAACCTCTAGTATATCTGTAGCTTCAAATACGGTGCATGGTGCAAAGATAATGACGATTCACGGCTCTAAAGGCTTGGAGTTTGAGTATGTCATACTGTTAGACAAACTAACACGACCCAATAGTGATAAATCTGCACTTGTATACCACTATAATGACAACTTGTATATAGATAAAATACTCTACCGAACAAAAGGCAGAGAGAATTTTGATGATGAGTACGACTCTATAATGGAAGAGAGAAAGTCCTCTGCACTTAAAGATAGAAAAAATGTGCTTTATGTGGCTTTAACTCGTGCAGCAGAGGGGCTGATAGTCATACGTAAGCCTAAGGGGTCTATTTTTGATGAGATAGGTATGGAAGTGATAAGTGTAGGGGAATTAAAACCATGTAGGATGGGCATTCCTGCCCACCAAATCAATGAAGTGGATAGTGTTGTTATTTCTAACTATGGGACACAAGAGATAGTCAAGCAAGATGAGGAGAGTGAAAAAGATTATGAAGCCATCTTGTTTGGCACAGCTCTTCATTATGCTTTGGAAATGTTGGGTAATTTTGATGAGGAGAGTTTAGGGTCTGCGATGATTTCATTACAGAATCGTTACGGGCAACAATTAACTGCTAATAGCCTAAGGCAAATAGAACAGCGTGTTAGAAACCTTATAGAAGATGAAGCGTTTCAACAGATGCTATCTGGTGCTAAAATTACTAAAGAACAGTCGCTAAGTTTTGAGGGAGAACTCAAGCAAATAGATTTGTTATTGGAGTATGATGAGCATTGTTTAGTAGTTGACTATAAGAGCTCAGAAAAGTATGCGTTAAAACATCAAAGTCAAGTAGGGCATTATAAAAAAGCTATTGCAAATATCACTGGAAAGAGGGCTGAAGGAATGATAGTTTATCTTTTAAATGAAGGAATAGAACTAAAGAAAATATAGGAGAATAAAATGGAAAAAGAGATACAGAAATTTGATAAATTTATACATTTAAGAAAATAGTTGATCTTAATTTATGATATAATCACTATTATGAAACACACAGTACAAAATATTGTATCACTTATATCACAAAAGAAAAAACAATATATACAAGAGGGTTTTGAAATTATTGGTATATTTGGTTCTTATGCACAGGGAAATGCAAATAAGTATAGTGATATAGATATAGCATATAAATTAGATTTTAAAACTTTTGATAAGCAGTTTAAAGGAGGATTTTCTAAATTATTGCGTATAGAAGAAATAAAAGATGAACTGCAAAAACTCTTACATCTTAAGGTTGATCTCATTTCAATGAATTCAGATAATGTTAGATTTAAAAATAAAATTCAGAAAGATATGTTGCATGTCTGATTCACTTTTGAGAATAGAAAGTATTATAAAAAGTATAGAGGATATCGAATATATTTTAGGTGACTTTGATATCAAAATCACAGATGCAATAGAAAATAGAATTATAAAGCCTGCTATACGAATGCACCTTATTAAAATAGCAGAACAATTTTCAAAACTGAAAGATGAAAATGCCTTTAAAATCCTAGAAAACTTTTCAGATGCTGACTTAAGGGGCATAAGTGCAGTGAGAAACTATATAGCCCATGATTATGATAGTGTTGATGATAATATCATTGAAGATACTATACGAAATGACCTTCCAAATATAAAAGAACAAGCAAAAAAACTTCTATAACCTTAAATTAACTTTAATTTAAATAAATTTTAAGGTTAAATGGGTATTATTCGTCCACAAAAGAGCTATGGCTCTCATTTTAACAAGGATTCAACATGAAATTAACATCAGTTCTTAAACCTGCTGACGTAACTCGTGACTGGGTTTTGATCGACGCTGAAGGTAAAACTTTTGGTCGTATCTTAACTGAAGTAGCAACACTTCTTAGAGGCAAACATAAGCCATCATTTACACCAAATGTAGATTGTGGTGACTATGTTGTTATTATCAATGCTCAAAAAGCAAAATTTACAGGCGCAAACAAGCTAGAAGATAAAGAGTATTTTACTCACTCTGGTTATTTTGGTTCTACGAAAAGTAAAAAATTGGGTGATATGTTAGAAAATCATACTGAGAAACTTTTCAGACAAGCTGTAAGAGGTATGCTTCCAAAGACTACTCTTGGTAGAGCAATGCTTAAAAAACTTAAAGTATATGTTGGTGCTGAGCATCCACATACTGCACAAATAAATAAGGGAGCGTAAACATGGCAACTATTTATGCAACAGGAAAAAGAAAAGCGGCTATCGCTAAAGTTTGGATGACTCCAGG
>JAUXGC010000175.1 GCA_030622375.1 Sulfurovum sp. | reverse complement strand
TAGTTTGAATACCGATTCTAAACTCTATGATCAACATGAAATCTTGACTATCGATGACTATACAAAATTTATTGTCAATAGTTTTCAGTACAAGTTCCCAGATACTGAACTCTCTAAAAAACTAGGAATATCCAGAAAAAGTTTATGGGAAAAAAGGAAAAAGTATGGGCTCTTCAAAAAGAAATAAATCATTATATATTGATACAGAAGCACTTTCTACTTTAGCATTAATAGAAGCAGGACTTATCTCCCCTGTAGATAAATTAATGAATGAAAAAGAAGCGAAAGAGGTAGATAAAACAAAAATGTACAAAGGAGTACCTTTTCCATTTGCCTTTGTACTTGCTCCCGAAGGTAAACGCAATAACTCTGTACTCCAGAACCTCAAATAGGGTGAAACAGTTGACCTCATAAACGAAAAATCAAAAGTAGGAGAACTTATAGTAGATGAAACATTTGCCATAAACCCTACTCAGCGTATTTATGATATCTACAATACTTCTGATGTTTCGCATCCTGGAGTAAAAAACATAACTACAAGACTAGGAAAGATAGCAGTATTTGGAGAGTATAGTGTGAACTACCCTCTTATTAAAGACAATATAAAACGTATTAGAGCCATGATTAACAAAACAAGTGCAAAGTTTGTATCTTCTATTATGTTAGCAGCAAACCCATTTAACCGTGCACATGAACGTATGATTCGTCAAGCCATAAGTGACTCTGATTTGCTTATAATTTTTTTGCGTAAACCTTTTACTGCAGATAACTTAAGGTACGATATTCGCCATAATGCCTTAACTACTTTCATTGATAATTTTCTACCTCAAAATAAAGTAATTATTATACCTTTTGAAAACTCTTATATCTTTTCAGGATACAATGAGCTTATATTAGATGCTATTCTGGCAAAAAATTATGGCTGTAATCAACTTTTAGTTGGCAAAAATCATGGTGGATTGGGACTATATTATGATAAAAACAGACTTAGTTCTATTTTTGACCATTGTAAAAATATAGACATACATATTAAAACTGTAGATGAGTATGTATATTGTGATACTTGCAAAACACTTGTAAGTACACAAACTTGTCCTCACGGACAACATCATCATGTACACTACCACTCAGAGTCTATTATGCAACTTATACAAAATGGTGTTATGCCACCATCTATTTTAGTTAGAAAAGAGGTCTCTGCAAATATTTTAGCTGCCTTATTCCCTGAAAGATTTGACAACTTACAAGAGTTATACTATTCACTTATGCCAGGGTTAGGGCTACTTGAAGAACAAAGTGATGAGCAGTTTTATTTGAAGCTTATGGAACTTTATCAAACATCTTCACTCACATAAAGGTACAGTAATTATGAATTTACAAAAACTTTTTTTAACTTTTGGAGGAGCAGGACTAAGCCCTAAGGCTCCTGGTACTGTAGGAACACTTGTTTCACTTCCTATAGGTTTGGCAATACTATATTATTTAGGCATGGAAACACTCTTTATGTTTACTCTTGCCATAACTGTTGTTGGTATTTTTGAAATCAACAAGTATGAAAAAACTACAGGTATTCATGACCATCAGCAGATAGTTATAGACGAAGCAGTAGGAGTGTGGATCGCACTTATGCTAGCATACTCCACAGCCATTACTATGGATTACCCTTATGTTCAAACTCTTGCTATTATATTGAGCTTTGCAACATTTCGTCTCTTTGATATTTGGAAACCATCTACTATAGGTTGGATAGATAGAGAACTTAAAGGTGGTCTAGGAGTAATGCTTGATGACGTACTAGCTGGAATAGCTGGTGGGCTCTTAAGTGCTATAATTTTATTGGCTATTGGAAAGTTATATTAAAGAGTTTTACTCTTGAGTTAACTTCTCCAAAACACTCCCAATCAACTCTTCATACTCTTGAAGCTCTTCTGCCCCTACCTCATTACCAGAACGAAACTGCTTATGAAACTTCTCTAGCTTATTGCGTAAATCATCTGTAAGCCATCTCTCTTTGAAGTTGTTTTCCATATCTATATGGATACTCTCTCGTTTTGCATGTGAGCGTTTAGCTACTTGGGCAGCGTGATAGATAGCACGTCCTAGTAAAATATAAGGAAAATTTCTATTTTCCATGGGTCCCATTTCCAAATAACGATTCCCCAAAGTTTGTCCTAAAACTTTTACTTCTGAGAGTTCATCAAATCCAAAATATGCACCTGCTCCACCTATGATGGCTCCTATCCCTGCGCCCAAAAGAAGTGTGTGTCCTGCAAAAAGTAAATCTACCCCTGCACCAGTTACTGCTCCACTAGTAGTTGCAGTGATAAGAAGCTCTTTTTTTGTAAGCCCAAATAGTGATTCTGACTCTTGAGAAAACAGATCCATACCTTCAAAAGGCAGAGTCTCTTGCTCCTTTTTAAGATTATCATGATTCCATATCTCTTCTATATTTTTTTGTGCTACTACCTCTAGATTTCGTAACTTATCTTTATAGTTACTCTCTATCTTATCTTTCTCACTCCTATTTGCCTCTTGGGAAGTAAAAGTTAATTTCTCTACAGCAGAAACAGACTCGTAAATCAATCCTGCTATAATCACACTACTACGTTCTATCATCTGTTTATGATACTTTTCAAAAAGCTTAATAGAGGCTTTTACGGGTGCTATCCACTCCTCTTTGAGCTGTGCCATACTCTCCAAAATAGAGATATGTTGCATAAGATTTGTCTGCATTGGATTAAATGTTCTTACCATCTTAAAGTAGTGACCTAACGCCCTTTTCCACTCCTTGGAGTAATCTGTTTTATCTATATGATTTATGAGTGCCATAGATGGTTGTCCTGTCCAACGAAGTATTTCCATTTCAGCTTCATACTCTTCACCATACGGCTTAGAACCATCTACCACATAAATGATACCTGCACCATCCATAATAGGCTCAAGCAGCTCTATCTCATCTCTAAAGCGTTCATCATCTTTATGTTCATTAATAAACATTTGAACCACTTCATGTTTTTTGTCGGCACTTAC
>JAUXGC010000001.1 GCA_030622375.1 Sulfurovum sp. | reverse complement strand
ATTTTTTTGAGAGATTAGATAAAGTAAAATCTAAATCTTCACTCCACTGTAAGGCAGAGGAAGAGAGTAATAATCCATTTGATTCTACGGTCAATGCATCAAAGGTTTTAGACATCTTAAAGTTGGCATATACTTTTGTTACTTTTTTATCAGCAGGATGAATTCCTAACATCTCCTGAGAAGAATCTAATGCAATAAACTGCTCAAAAGATATACTATTTTTTTTTATATTCTTATAAACTTCGCCACTTCCGGCTCCTATATCAACAATAACTGTATATGTATCACAGGAGAGTTGCTCTACTAAAGTTTTTGCGACTTCCATTTGAATAATACTGTAATAGTCATACTCATTTGCAAATCTAGCAAACTCTTTAACTACTTTTGATAATCTTTTATCTTTATTGTCCACTCTTGCTCCATCACTTTATATACTATTGGCTCTAGCTTCATCGCTATCTTAATATAACTTGGGTATAATCGCCAAAATTATACCCAAATTTAGTTTGGGGCACTCAAGAAACAAAGAGGAAATAGATGACATCAACACTTTTAATTGTACAAATTGTACTAGCACTTACCATCACAATTGCTGTACTGCTACAAAAAAGTTCAAGCATAGGACTAGGAGCATATAGTGGGAGTAACGAATCTGTATTTGGAGCAAAAGGACCTACTGGTTTTCTTGCAAAACTTACATTTACTCTTGCATTTGCATTTGTTGTAAATACACTGGCTCTAGGCTATATATATACTTCTGAAAATAGTCGCTCCATTGCAGACACTATTGTTCCAAAGAATAATGCAGCTATCCCATCTGTGCCAACTACACCTGTCAACACAACTCCTGTGGCACCATCTGCACCAAAAAATAACTAATTTTTAACAAGCAAACAATAGAGCCAATCTCTCTAAAGTTTACCTTAAGTTTCTATAGACTTTTTTAGCTTAACTATATGAAGTGAGCAAAAAGGTAAAAAAGGGTAGAATTTCCCTAAAATAATACCAAGGAACCCACCATGATAAATGAAATTCTTGAACATACAACTGGAAATATGAACAGAAGTGTAGATGCTTTAAAAAGAGACTTCGCAACCCTTAGAACCGGAAAGGTTACTACTGGCATTGTTGATAACATTAAAGTAGATTATTATGGCACTATGACACCTCTGACTCAGGTTGGAAATGTTATTACAACTGATGCTACCACTATCAGTATTACACCTTGGGAGAAAACTCTTCTTGGTGCTATTGAAAAAGCTATTCAAGAGGCCAATATTGGTGTAAACCCAAATAATGATGGTGATTTCATAAAACTCTTTTTCCCGCCAATGACAAGCGAACAGAGAATAGGAATTGTGAAACAGGCCAAAGGTATGATAGAACACGCAAAAATTTCTATTAGAAACGTAAGAAAAGACGGAAATGATCAGATTAAAAAGCTTGAAAAAGATAAAGATATAGGTGAAGATGAATCCAAAAAAGCTCAAGAGCAAATACAGAAAATCACTGATGAGCATATTACAAAAATAGATGAAACTTTCAAAACTAAAGAAGCAGATATCCTAAAGGTTTAATGATGAATGTTGAACAAGTATATAAAGATGCCAATGCCCTACTTGATGGGCATTTTCTTCTTGCAAGTGGCAATCACTCGCGTAGATATCTTCAAAGTGCAAAAGTACTTGAGTATCCTAAAAAAGCGGCTTTGTTAACTGATGCTCTAGCAAAAATGATTAGAGACAGTGATATAGAGATAGATACTGTTTGTGCTCCTGCTCTAGGTGGTGTACTTGCAGGATATGAGCTGGCTCGCTCTCTTGATGTTCGTTCTATTTTTGTTGAGAAAAAAGAGGGTGGCATGGAGCTTCGTCGTGGTTTTGAAGTCTCCAAAGGTGAAAAGATTATCATTTGTGAAGATATTATTACAACTGGTGGTTCTGCATTAAAAGCTGCCAAGGCCATAGAAGCTTTGGGAGGAGAGGTTGTTGCATTTGCATCACTTGCCAACAGAGGTTTTTGTAAACGTGTGGATGGTAATGATGCAGCAAAACCTGAATGTGCTTTACCCACCGATGTGCCACTTTTTGCATTGGATGATTTTACTTTTGAAATGTATGCTCCAGAAGAGTGCCCTATGTGTAAAGAGGGGCAAAGTGAAGCTGTTAAGCCTGGAAGCAGAAGCTAAAGCTTTTTCTTCTTTTACTCTACTACCTCATCAAACAATACTTTAATTTTTTTCATTTCTTTGTATGTTAGGATAGTTAGCTTTTCTACAAATCTACTATTGTCAACACAAGTACATTTCAGATAATCACAAGAAAATCGGTAAAAAGGTTTATATTAGCCTTTATTATGAAGGTGTTGTCGGGGGACAACACCCTACAGGTTTTACATATTTTCGTAGGGTGTTGTGTCCTCACAACACCAATAATGGGCGTACAAACTCTGGCATCTGTCAAAATCCATCAACTCATAACTTACATACGAAAAAAATCACGAGCAAGCTGTAGCTTGCAAGTATTAATCCCTCAGACAACGCACCGAAAAGCCAAAAGTACGGTTGTGTCTGTCCGAGCCCGCACTGCCACTTTTGAAGTAGACGATGTGCGGGTACGAACCATCTAGCGAGCCAGCCAACACGGCGCCCCTCGACCGGCCAGGACGCAGAGCAGTAGTAGCGGTCACCAGCTGACGGAAAGACAAGAAAACTAGTAAAAGCATCTGCCCTATTGGATATCTGTGCAGAACCTGCATCTAAAAGTTCAGCATTGAGTTCATAGATATTTGGTACTCTAAACCCTGCAGGACAGACAGAAGAGCCATTTGTAGGGGGGGGAGATGCCCAACGGAAATGCCCTTGGGCATCGCCCCCTACGACACTCTCCAAACCACTGCACATAACTTCACATCTATGTCTGTCTTTCTAGGCTTGATTTGGAATGTTTCTATTTCACAATTTTCCGCATTGTATTTTTCATTAAGTTCATCTATAATATCCTCTAGTTCATACTCTAGTGCCTCTACATCTTCTTGTATGCCAGCCATACGCTCTTGGGCTCGACTCATCTCTCCTCGTTCTTTTAAAATATTACTTCCTTTTTTAAAGGCTCTTCCTATACTTGCTGAACTTCTGCGCCCAAAGAGTGCGCCTAAAACTGCTATGCCTGTCTCTATCATAGAAGATGTAGAGTCAGACTCCTCTTTTTCTACTCTCTCTTTCGCCCTAAAGAGTCTGTCTAAAAGTATCTTCTCTTTTTTCTCAAAACGTATTTGAAGTTTTTCTATTTCAGTCTCTTTTTTATCATTAAATAAATCTTGCAATCTCACTTTAAAATCACTCTCCGACTCATCTACTTTGGATTCAAGTTTAGGGTTTTTACAACGCAGAAGCCCTAAGCCTTGCTCACGATAGAGCGACTTTTTGAGTTCCAGTATGGCTCTTTTGAGCCCTTTGTCTTCTAGGACTATCTTGGGCAGAGCTTGAAATTTGGCTTTATTCGGTGCAGAGTGTGGATAACCCTCAAAGTTCACATCTTCATCTCTTGCCTCACTCCAATCTATGCTATCTTGATTTTTCTCTAAAGGCAAAGAGAGTGCAAACTCTTTGATTTCATCTATGCCTTTACTTGAACTATAAAAATGCACTTTTGCCTTTGCTCCAAGTGTTGCAAAAAAGTGATTTTCTTCTGAAACATCTGGCTCAAAATATTGGACAATAGAGTCATCTATACTCTGATAGCTTTTTAGTTTTTGTTTTGTTTGGATCATGGTATCTATTGTTTCAACTACAATATTCTGTGCTTCTTTTTGCTTCTGCATAAGGGTAGATATCTCATCACGCTTGAGAGGACCTTTAAGGTATGACATTACCCATCTTGTGCTAAATAGTCGGATGTCGTCTAAGTGTGCACTTTTAAGGAAAAAGGTTCTCTTTTTTAGATTTGCCAGAAGGTTCTTAATCTCTTTTTTATCAAAACTAGAACCTACTTTTCCTCCTAGTCCATCTATGACTCTATCTATATCTTGTGTAGTTTGCAATCTCCCTATAAACCAAGTACCTATATTTGAAAGCCCCTTATAATCCAAATCTACTGGGTTTTGCGTACTCAAAACTATTCCTACGCCAAATGCACGTGCCTGTTTTAAAAGTAACAACATCGGCTCTTTGCTTGGTGGGTTTTTGGTAGGAGGGAAGAAACCAAATATTTCATCCATATAGAGTAGTGTCTTAAGTGCAGATGTGCCGCTTTGACGACGCATCCATGCTATATATTTGTTTAACAGTAACGTAACAAAAAACATACGCTCTTCATCATTAAGATGTGAAATAGAAAAAATAGCTACTTTTGCTTTACCATTTTCATCGTAAAGAAGCTTTTGTATATCTAAACTATCTCCTTTGAGCCAAAGAGAAAAACTTGGACTTGCAAGAAGTGAATTAAATTTTGTAGCAAGCTTAAAACGAGCACTTTGTGGATAAAAATCATCCAAAGGAAGTACTCCTATTTTTTTAAATGGTGGATTAATAATCTTTCCAATAATTCCCTCTATATTTATATCCTCATCTGACAACCATGATTTTGTAATAATTTGCGCAAGCAGTATATACTCTTTTGACTCTAGAGGATCGGCAACTATGCCCACCAATGATAGGAGACTTACAGTAGTACTTTTAAGGTAAGAGGTAAAAGTATCACTATCTTCCATAATTTCTGATGGTGGAACTTCAAGTGAAGACATTACATTTATGGCTACTCCAGCAGAACTTCCTGGTGTATAAATTGTTTTTTGGACTTTATGAAATTTTACTACACGCTCAAGGCTTTGACCCCAACTCTCTATCCCCTCTTTCCACATAGTAGATATTTTTGTAGCATACTCACTGACATCAGCATCTTTTGTTCTAGCTTCATCTTCTATCCATGGCTCAAAGCTTGTAGCATTAAAATTTGGATCTGTAAAACACAAGTTACCCATATCACCTTTGGGATCTATAACAATAGAGGGTATATTATCAACTGCTGCCTCCTCTATAATACCTACACCCAATCCTGTTTTACCAGAGCCAGTCATACCTATAATAGCTGCATGTGTTGTAAAGTTTTTGTTTTTAAGTAGGGTAAGTGCTTCTGTTACCTCCATACTCTCTTTGTCTACATCTTTACCTAAATAAAACAGTCCTAGCTTTTCATATATCTCTTGCATATAAAATCCTTACTTTTGCCAAATAGCTCTTTAGAAACTATGAGTATTCTATTGAATATTGTAACAAAATTTATAATGCAGAAGGCTTACTTTTTATAGGGAGAAAATGGTTGTCTGTGTTTGTTTTATGAGTATTTTCAAAAGCACTCTTGTCTGATTTTTGACCTTTTCTATCTTGTTTTTCCTCTTTTGTTTTTGGTTTAAAAATCCCCTGCACCATAAAACTAATAGGCTCCTTATCTTTTTGCTGAAGTAAAACCAGCACTTTATCTTTTTGATGATAAACATCAAATAGCTCTATATCTTTCATAATAGGATTTATCTCCACTCTTTGCTCTGGATTTAGTGGCAATGTATAGGCATTTCCCTCTACTCTTGCCAAAATATTCCCTTCTTTTAAAATAATCCAGCATACTTTAGATACAGGCAAAGCATAAAGAGAATTTTGTGTTTTCTCTATACATAGTCTTGCAAACTCATTCTTTTTGATCGTAATATTTCCATCAGAACGTAAAATATCTAAATAAAATATATCTGTTATTTTAGTAATCTTTTTTGATTTTTCTAGATACTTAAAGAGATTCTGGTTGGAACTATGAAGCATATCTACACTTGAATAGAGGGCAGGAACTATGAGCCCAAGAAGTGCTAAAGATATTAAAACCTCTATTAGCGTAAAACCTTGACGCTTAAGCATCTTTTTTAGCCATCCATAAGTCCAATACGTATGGCTTCTTCATAGCTTGTTTGTCCATCTAAAAGCATTGTTTTTAGTTTATCTGCAATGGTTATCATCCCATTTTTTTTCATCTCTTCACGTACTTGATGATCGCTAAACCCATCCTTCATCATCTCTTTTACTTTATCGTCTACAGTAAAAAGTTCACCTACAGCTTGTCTGCCTTTATACCCAGTAAAATCACACTCCTTGCACCCTACTGCCTTAAAGTATAACTTCTCTTGAGGCACACCTATCTCTTTTGCAATAATTGGTGATAAGAGTGCCTTCTCTTTGCAATGCACACAAAGCTTTCTTGTAAGTCTTTGAGCCAATACTCCCAATAGTGTAGAAGAGATAAGAAAGTTTTCTATGCCCATATCCATCAGTCGGCTTAATGATGATGTAGAATCATTTGTATGTAGCGTCGATAGCACAAGGTGTCCTGTCAGTGCTGAACGCAAAGCAATATCTGCAGTTTCACTATCTCGTATTTCACCAACCATAATAATATCAGGATCTTGTCTTAATATAGAGCGTAATCCTGATGCAAAAGTAAGCCCTACTTTTGTATTTACCTGTATTTGACTAATATTATCTGCATTATACTCTATAGGGTCTTCTATGGTAATACTATTTTTATCTGGTGTTGTAATATGCTGCAAACAAGCATGTAGGGTAGTAGATTTTCCAGAACCAGTAGGTCCGGTAACAAGTATCATTCCGTGTGCATGGTTGAGTAATTTATAAAGATTTTTAGTTATATCATCTTGAAAACCTAAAGATTTAAGTGTTGGGATATGTTCACTCTGTGCTAGTATCCTCATCACTACTCTCTCTCCATGATATGTAGGAAGAACCGATACTCTGACATCAAGTGTTTTTCCAGAAATGCTGATTTGAGTACGCCCATCTTGAGGTAATCTTTTTTCAGATATATCTAGATTTGAGATAACTTTAATACGGTTAATTACAAGACCCATAATGCTTCTTTCTAAATCAAGATGCTTTTTTAATGCTCCATCTACACGAAGTCTTACTTCTCCTTTTATCTCTCCACTCTCTATATGAATATCACTCGCACCTTTTTTAATGGCTTGGAAGAAAAGAGAGTTTACAAGCTTAATGATGGGTGCTGACTCTTCGCTAGAGAGCAGGTCTTGAGAGTTACGGATAAACTCTAGAAGGTCAGACTCTACCTCTATAAGCTCTTCTGAAGCAGTAGCTATATTTTCAAAATCAGACCCTGTTTGAATCTCTAAAAATTTATTTTTAAGCCTCTCAAAACTATCTTCATCTACAATAGTTATAGGATACTTTTGCGAAAGCTTAGACAAATAATTTAAAGATTCACTTAATGTTTTTTGCTGGATAATACTTGTTTTCGCACCATCTACTATACTAAAAAGTAACATATGCTTAATTGCAAGCTTATGGCTTATCTCATCTTCCCACAGAGGTTCAAGGTTGACATCTTTTAGACGAGGAAATTGCATCTCTATTACTCTTCTTCCAATATACTAAGATTGCTTATATTTGTTCTTCGTATTCTGCGACTTGCAGGAGAATATTTTTTTGTGCCTTGTACCTCGTGTCTAATTCCTTGATTAAGTCCTTTTTTAACATATATATTGTACTTTACTTGAATGTCCTCTAGCTCGCTGAGTGCTGTACGCAAACGCTTTAAATCTCCACTCTTTCTTACAATATATGGTGTTAAATAAATGACTACATTAACTTGACTCTCTGCGTCTGAACTAGAGGTAAAAAGTTTTCCCAGTATGGGAATATCTCCCAATATTGGTATTTTGGTTATATTTTTGCCTCCTGCACTTTTCATAAGTCCCCCTAGAATAATGGTTTCACCATTGTTTACAATTGCATTGGTAACAACTTTTCGTTTTGTTGTAGTGGGTCTATCTGCAGAGGCACTTGAGCCTGGCAAAATATCTTCTACCTCTGCTTCTACCTCCAAGGTAACTTGATTATTGCTTGAAAGTCTTGGCTTTACTTTCAGTGTAATGCCAATATCTTCTCTTGAGTAGTTATTAATAATATTACCCTGACCTTGTGTAGTCTGCTGTGCCTGCGTTAAAATAGACTGCGTTTGCCCTACTTGAATAATAGACTCTTTATTGTTGGTACATAAAATAGATGGCTCACTTAAAATATGTGCTGCACCATTTTGTTTCAGTAAATCAATTTTTGCACCCAGTGCAAAAACATCCGATATGCCTGTATCAAATTTAAATGCTGCGTCACTCTCTGTTCCAATAGGGTTACCCGCATCATTATAAACTGTTGTGCTTGTTGCTTGATTTAAAAAACCCATAAGTGTTGGAGAAATCATAAGTGAAGAGGCTCCAAAGTTAGCTGCAGCAGAAAAAAGTCCTTTTGAGCTAATATTCCCACCTTCAAATCCATATCTAATTCCTATCTGCTCAGCTAAATTAGTATTAATCTCTACAATACGCGCTTTAACATAAACTTGCACTTTAGGTATATCTATTTTTGCAACTGTTTCTCGTATATTTCTAATTTGTTCAGTTGAGGCAAGGACAATCAATGCATTTCTCTCTACATCTGAGACAACCATCGCTTTGCTCACTGGAGCAACACTATTTTTAGTAACCTGACCGGGAACTACTGCCCCTTTGGCATCTCTGACAATAGGTCTACCTCCAGTTACTAAACTTGTACTACTGCTCATATTATTCATTTGCAAAATAAGTTTACTAAGTATCTTTTCCATCTCTTCTACATTTGAGTTTTTCAGCCGAATCACATACATCTGTTGTGAAGCTCTATCCCCTTGTATATCAAGCTGCTTAATATACTTAATCATCCGATTATTATTTTCTGGTTTACCAATCAAAATAATAGAGTTGGTTGCTTCATCTTTCAAAATATCTACTTTTTCTCCCTCCACAGTTTGAGGGAAAAGTTTCATTGACATACTTCTCGCATTAGAGAATACATCTTTAACACTTGAATTTCTAAGTTTTAAAACTATTGATTTTTTTTCTCCTTTACCCTCAACCGCTTTAATAATCTTAGATACCGCTTGCAGTGTTCTGGGTGCTGCGGTAATTGCTAAAACATTATTTTCTTTAAATGAAACTACTTTATCGCTCTTTCGAAGAAGTGGTTTAATCTTTGCACGAATCACTGCTGCGTTGGAATGTCTAAGTGGAAACATTACAGTTTTTATGGTACCACCATCAACACTGTTACTTACTGGCACTCCTTCTGCTGCGGCATCAGCACTTTTGACTACCTTGTAGTATTCACCTTGGTCGATTAAAGTCAAACCTTTCCCACCAAGGATAGAGTTCGCCAGTGGAATCAATGAACTTTTTTTAATAGGTGTTGCAGAAACAAAATTTATTTTTCCTTGTAAATCTTCTTGAATTAGAATATTTTTCTGTGTAATTTTAGAAACCATCTCTATAAAGTCTCTTACGCTCAAGTCACGAAAATTAACATCTACTCTCTCCTCTTCTGCATACAAGGTTGCAGACCACACAGATAATATAATTAATACTATTTTAATTAATTTCATATTCAAACTCCATTTCTTTATTTCCTCTAATAATCACAAGTGTCATATTTCCTATATTTTTAATGTCTCCATACATACTAAATGCCGCATTGTAGCTATTCATCTCTTCTCCATTAATAGACTTAATAACATCATTTGTTTTTAAGCCAAGCTTAGAAAAAGGACTGCCTTTTTTTATGGAGGAGATACGAAACCCTCGAACAACTCCTCCTTTTTTCAACTCTCTGATACCAATATTTTTATAAATATCATCTATATTTTCAGCATAGTGGTCTATAAGTTCTTTATCGATTACTCTGATGTCTCCATTATCTACAATATCTCCTTGAGCTACACCTACTGATGCTTGAGTGCCAGAAGATAATGGTCTATCAATTTTACTATGTTTATCGCTATTTCTACTACTGATTAAATGAATTTTATACATTTTTGAATTTTTACTAAAGAGTGCATAGTCATATCCTGCACCTTCAAGTACAAATTCATTAATCTTCTCTCCTCTAGACATCACTTTTGTTTCACCCTTGTGCTCTACTGTAATCACCGTAACACTAGAGTCGTTATAAATAGCCAACAGACTGATATTTTTGATGCTTCCAGCTGACTCTCCAGAAATCTTTTTGCTTGGCAACTCTACTTCATTTGGATTGAGCTTTACTCTATAATAGAGGGCCTTACTTTTCCCTTCTTCAGCATGATTTAGACCAGTGGCAGGTAACCATAGTACCTCAACAGAAAACCAAACCAATTTAACAACAAACAATAGGAGTAAAAATACCCATAATCTTTGTATTGTTTCTGGCTTAAAAAGATGTTTCATAATACCATCCTTCTTTATTCTCTTTTAAGTAGTTCTTTATAACTCCAAGATTTTTACTTTCGTTAAAATCTAAATGTATTTTTCGTTCATTTAAATCAATGTCTCCCGATAGAGAACCAAAGGATCCATATGAAGCAACCAAAACACTTAAGGGAGAAATAATAGAGTGTGACAGCGCAAGTTCTTTCATCTCTTCTGGAGCCATAGTCTTTAAGGAGTCGTTTAAATGTAATGCCTGCACTTGAATATTACTGTAAAAAAGAAGTGTTAGAAAATTCACCTCTTCTATGTTTGCTATATTGATACCCTTAACATATACTGCTACCTCTCTCAAAGTTAAAGAGAACAGTCCCTCTTCTATGTTTGCTTCATTTAACTCAATATTGTGCTTTAAGAGCTCCCCCTCCAGCTTATAATATATCTCTTGTTTCGGCATAAACAGAATAGTAGCAAACCAAACAACCGCAAGTATAATTAAAATATTTTTTACCATTTGCACTTAAACTCCACATCATAAAATAAGTCTCTTTTCTCCATCTTAAGTATGCTAATCTCTACTGGTAAATTTAAAATTTTGGTAACTAACTTGTTTAACTCTCTTGCAGTAAGCCCACTATAAGAGACTGAAATTCTTTTGTTCTTATTGTTCCATTTCATTTTAGATGAAGGGATAAGCTCTTTTAAGTTTTCTATCTTTTTAGCTATTTTACTATCTGACCATACCTTTTTAAGTGCTATAATATCTTTTAAGTCTCCAACTGTATCTCTTGTATTTTCTGCATAATTCGCCTGAGAAGATATTTGTCCATTTTTATACAAGAGAGCAGCAACCATTAACATAAAAGCAAAGAGCAACACTAATTCATTTTTATATCGTTTCCAGTTCACAATGCCCCCTCTATATTTATATTATTACTTCCTGAAACTTTCAACACATTAAATTTTGCTTTTTTTGCCAATTCATTTAAATGTGCGGCACTCTTATTGTCACTACAGTAAAACTCTGCCTTAAAACTCTTTTCTCCCATAGAAAAAGAGTTTAAAACAACACCTTTAAAAATCATACTTGAGAGCAGTTTAACTATACCTCTTTTTTTTCTTTCTGCATTATCAAGTGTTTTATATTTTGTCAATATACTGTCTCTTACATATTTGATCTGTAGAGATGGGTATGTATTAAATAGTTCTTGAAGCTCTCTCTCTTCTACATTAGAACCATAATCATAGCGTTGCCCCTCAATAAAAAATATCAGTGCAAAAAGAACAAAAAGAGTTACAAACATAGCCACTTGTTTTAAGTTAAAAATAGAACCATAGGAGCCTTTTAGTGCTACTCCCGTTTTAGGAGTAAAGGTATTGTTAAAAATTGATGAAGGATTATCTTTTTTATCTAGAGCCTCCTTTGGAAGCATCACAACTGTATTATCCAAAGATATTAGCACTTTATCTTTCCCAAAAAGTAGAGGCTTATGAAAAAGATCGGCTGACTGCTGTGTAAAAAATAGTTTAGAGATATTTTCCTGCACAAAACCTTTGGTTTTCAAAAATGAAACAATCATCTCAACATCATAAGCAAGAAATATCCACTCCTCTCCCTCTTTCCAAACCATATAATCATACTGCCTATTCTCTTCAATCAAACCATCAAAGATTGATGGAGCAATACGCTTAGCCTGATAGGCAAACCTAATGGGCAAGACCTCTTTTTTTAGCGTATAAAACTGTGGAGTAAGCATCACATTTACACTGTATGATATATTTACATGTTTCATAGAAGTGTATATAAGATATAACTCTTTACTGTTTCCCATAAAATTCAAAATGCTTTGCCTCTCCTTGAATATATTCAAATTTAAATCTATACTGCTCTTTAGATAAAGCATAATCTACCAAGCACTCTGTAGTATCTAAAAATACTTTGCCCGCTAAAATACTTTCTCTTTTTTTGTAATTTCCACCATTACCATTTACAAAAGACTCCAAGTCTCCTCTGTCTACATAAGATGCCCACTCTTGAACTGCTGACAACTCTATTGCAAAAAGATAAGAGATAAGCTCTGGAGAACTGTACTCTCCATCAACTTTTTCTACTTGAGGGGAAAAACTAAAATATTTTTGCCAAGGTATATTGTTAATTGTGGCGTCATCTACTTCAAATTGATAACGACTTACAATATCTTTAAATTGGTTATAGGATATAATACCTTTTTTTTGCAAAAGCCTGCTTTGTTCTTTTTGTATAAAATGCGCCTTGCCCACCATCTCTTGACGTAGCATCTCTTGCAATCGTCCTATATCTTCTATGTCATATTTTTGTGCAAGTTCTTCAAGAAGCTCTTGTGCCATAAGCCATAGCACCTTTTCTTGACCACTATTTTCTCTCCCTAGCCAATTAATATTGACTCCTCTACTCAAAGAATTACAATGTAAAACTAAAGAAAATTCATTATCTTCTGTAGTTAGAGGGAGTGGTATCTTATACAATATAGGGAAAAAATCTTTTTTGTATTTATCTGGGAGAGAGTTAAATAAACTTACAATATCTGTATAATAAATATCTGCCTGTATAAGAGCTTTTGTGTTTTGAGCATCTTCCTGCACCTCTTCAAAGTAACTCAAAAGTACCATGGTTAAAGCAATAATTACAGACAAAACAGACAGAGTTATCATAAGTGCAAAACCCTGCTGCTTTTTAGGCTTACTATTTATATATTTTATTTTATCCATCTAAAAGCTCTATTAAAGTAAAATTTCTTTTCTAAATAAGTTAAATTATACCCAAGTAAAACAAAGGATTTAGAATGAAAAAGAAAAAAATATTAAGAGATGGGTTTTCCCTCATTGAACTCCTTATCGTTATCGTAATACTAGGAGGGCTTGTCGCTGTTGTTGCCCCTGGACTTATGGACTCTGCGGATCAAGCAAAAAGAGATACCGTCTGTCTAAAAATGCATGACCTCAAAAAAAGATTTGATATGTTTAAACTCGATAATGGGGTTTATCCAGACACAGAAGAGGGGTTTAGCGCTCTTTTAACCAACCCTGATGCAGACAAGTATCCTAACTATCGCGTAAAACCCTATATAAAAAAGATACCAAAAGATTCTTGGAAAACACCGTTTATTTACATAAATAAGGGCTCAGAAATTGAACTAATCAGTTTTGCATCTGACAGAAAAGAGGGTGGGGACGAGAATGATAAAGATATCTTATTTAGCCACTGCAATAGATAAAATATTCCTATGCTCCACATCAAGAGATATCAAACAAATAGAGGCTTCTCCTTAATAGAACTCCTTATTGTTATACTGATTATCTCTATAGTCTATTTTCTTGGATTTTCTGGGGTAGAAATGGGTAAAAAAAGACCCAAAGCACTTACTCCACTAAGTCTTAAGACCACCATTATTTCATCAAAATCCTTTAGCCAAGAGGCTACACTACTCTGCACAAATCAGTGTCGTTCTTGTTACCTAAGAAATGGCTTCTCTTTAGATTTTGAACCATATACAAGCCCCTTGGACCTTAAAGATATTAAAGCATATACTATAGACAAATACGAATCACTTCTACCCATAGAGTATGGTAGATATAAAGATGAGAAAATCTGTTTAATTATGCACTTTTACAACAACGGAAGCTCTACTCAAATCATTTTAGAAAATGATAAAGAGAGTTATTTTCTCCCTGCTTTGTTTGGAGAGCCTAAAACATTTTCTTCGCCCCAAGAAGCGAAAGAGTATTGGCTAAAAGAGAGTCGTACTCTGTTTGACACTGGAGACTTCTATTGAAATTATTACGCCCTGCTTTTACCATTATCGAAATAATTATCTCTGTAATAATTATCTCTTTTGCTATTATTTTTATACTCAAAATCCATTCTGACAACCATGAACATATAGTATATATATCTGAAAGAAATAAACGCTCTTTGGAAGACTCTCTGTTTCTAGACCGTACTGTTTTAAGATATCATCAAAATAAAAAGAGTGCTTATACTATTTTAGAAAAGAATTTTAAGATTACCAATTCAAAAAGTATTGAAATTTTAAAAAATAAACATAGAGAAATATATATCCCCGAAGGGATGAAAATTATTTTTCCCCAAGAGATGCCGCCTCTTAATACTACCGCCAATAAAGTCATGCTAAAAGGGACACACTCATCCATCTACTATTATTTCCAAATATAGTACGCTATTTAAGTAGTGGCTTGCTTGTAGATATTTCCAAAAGTCAAAGCTAAAAAAGTTATAATGCTATCAACTCACACCAAGGATATGAATACATATGCTTTTCAAGTATAAAGGTTTTGATAAAACAGGCAAAAGGGTTAGGGGCACCATAACAGCTAGTTCCGTAGAAGAGGCTGGACAAAAGCTTCGCGCAAAGAATATCTATTATGAAGGGATTAGTCTAACAAAAGAGTTCTCATTAAAAGTTTTTTCTAAACGTAAAATTTCCGGAGAGCTATTGGCTACTTTTTCAAAAGAACTCTCTGCTTACCTAAACTCTGGCATGACCATACTCACTGCTATAAAACTGCTTGAAAATCAACATGAAAGTGAAAAAAAATATCTCTCTTTTCTAAGCTCCATAAAAACAATGATAGAAGAAGGAAAATCCCTTTACCGTGCACTTGGAACACAAAAAATCTATGCTATGCCCGAATTTTTCATACAGAGTCTCAATATTGCAGGTCAAAGTGGAAAGATGGTAGAAGTTTTAACTAATATGGGAAACTTTTTCTCTGCACAAAACAAAGTTAAAAAACAAGTTAAAAATGCTATGGTTTACCCTTCTATTATCTTTATGGTTGCTATAGCTATGACTTCTTTTCTTATAGCTTTTGTTGTACCTAAAATTACTGAAATTTTTGAAGACACCGATCAAGAACTTCCTCCAATTACACAATTTGTACTTAGCATCAGTAATTTTTTGACTACATATTATATACATCTTGCCTTTGGCATAATACTTTTTATTGTACTTTTTAAACTCTCTTATGCAAAAATAGATTCCTTCCATAAACTGATAGATGGGTGGCTACTTAAAGTTCCTATACTGGGAGAACTTATACAAAATCATGAATTAGGGAGATTCTCATATATTCTCTCACTTATGCTTGGAAGCGGTGTTGCTTATGCACAAGCGGTAAAACTCTCAGTTGCCTCATTTGGCAACTATAGACTCATTGAATTTTTTGAAAAATCCTCTGTTAAAGTACTAGAAGGAAATAAGCTCTCCAGTGCCTTACAGCTCTCCAGAGGGGTAAAACTTAAGCGTAATTTTATGCAATCATTGGCATTAGGAGAAGAGTCAAGCGAAGTAGAACATATCTTAAATAATCTTTCTAGCCTATATGCTGAAGAGAATGAAGACAAACTTAAATTGCTTCTTGGTCTGCTTGAGCCATTTATGATGCTTTTTATCGGTGTTGTTGTTGGAGTAATCGTCTCTGCTATGCTGCTACCTATCTTTACTATGACACAAGGCTTACAGTAGATGGCAAAAAAACGATTTCGCGACATAAAACATGGTAGAGAAGCTAAAGTAATTGCACAAGAAGAGAGATCTATCAACAAAAGAGATTACGCTTCTGCTAGAGAGAAAATTAAAGCATTTCTCACGGACTCTTTTATGCTTGTTATGCCCATTATGTATGTTGTTTTTTATCTTATTATGAATGGGCGAGAAGGCTTTGCTGAACATAAGGCAATGGGGTGGCTCTACATCTTGATTCCACTCGTTATAATACAAACTATTTTTATGTTCAGGTCTGGTCAAACCCCTGGGTATCGCGCCTACAACCTTACACTCATAGACGATTCCACTGGTGACAAACCGTCTCTGTTTATTACGATTTTTAGAAATCTTTGTGCTGTCTTATCTTTGTTTACTGTTTTTGGGTGGCTAATGATGTTTTTTAGAAAAGATAGCAAAACACTTCATGACATTTTAAGTCGTACAGCTGTTGTAATAAAAAGTAAAACCATAAAAGAATGAAACAAAACTATTCTATTCTCTCCCCTCTTTTAGGGGCATACTACTTTTTTTATTTTGCTCTTGTTGGCGTATATGTCATTTTTATGCCAAAAATCTTACTTGAGTTAGGATACAGTACTGTAGAAGTTGGCATTATCTATGCGGCTGCACCTTTTATGCGCTTTTTACTTCCTTTTATATTTAGAAAATACCTTGAACTAACTCCTAAAGTTTATGGGTTGTCTCTTCTGCTTACTCTTGCTGGAAGCTTATTGTTTATTTTTACCATAGAAGGGTTTTGGGGCTATCTCTCTACCAATCTTCTGTTTGGTGCATCTATGGGTGTCTCGTTGCCATATATAGAGACTATAGCACTTGCCTCTCTCTCTAAAAATAGTTATGGAAAAGTAAGACTATGGGGCTCGCTTGGTTTTATGGCTATAGCCTTATGGCTTGGCAAGGTGTTACAGGATCCACATGAAGCCCTATATTATTTAGCTGCTATGGCATTCTTTACTCTTATATTTGGTCTTCTACTCATCAAACACGACAACATATCTCATAAAGTTGCCAAAGAGGATCAAAGCTTCTCACTATCAAAATATTGGGCATTTTGGGTCTCTATTTTTCTTATGCAAGTGGGGTTTGGAGGATTTTATAATTTCTTTACCATTTATGAAGTCTCCCATGGGATCTCTCTTGAAATGACAAGTTGGATGTGGAGTTTTGGTGTTATCTGTGAAATAGTCATGCTCTATTTTCAAGGACCACTTCTACAAAGAAATCTATTAAATATCTTACAGTTTGCTACACTTGTTACTGCCTTGCGTTGGATGATGCTCTATCTTTTCCCTGATTCCATCATGCTCACCTTTGCCTCTCAATCTCTCCACGCCATCAGTTTTGCGCTTTACCATACTGCTGCCATCACTTATGTTTTTTCACTATACACTCAAAAAAAACTTGCTCAACAATTCTTTTTGGGTATTGCATTTGGGCTGGGTGGCTCTGTTGGTGCCGTGCTCTCTGGACAAATTTATGGCGAAAAAATGTTTTTAGTAGAGGCTATTATCACTTTTATGGCATTTGTGGTATTGTGGGTACATCAAAAGCGTAAAGAGTCCACAGTATGAAATATCCTATAGCGGCCATTATATTTGCAGGAGGAAAAAGCTCTCGCATGGGGAAAGATAAGGCACTGCTTCCTTTTGCCAATTATGATACACTGACACAATATCAATACCATTCTCTTAGCTCTATATTTGAGAAAGTTTATATATCTGCTAAAGAAGAGAAGTTTAATTTTGACACCCATGTCATTATAGATAACTACAAAGAGTTTTCTCCTTTGTCAGGTATAATTTCACTCTTTGAAACACTACACGCAGATGAGTTTTTCATATTGAGTGTTGATACTCCATTTGTAGACAAAAAAGTCATAGAGAGCCTTTTGAAGGCTTCAGACAATAGGAAAGATGCCACTATTGCCAAAAGTCCCAGCGGCATACAGCCTCTTTGTGGGGTATATAGGCGTTCCATCTTAGCACTTGCACGTATAAATTTTACCAAAGGAAATCATAAACTAAATAGTCTACTTAAAGAAGCAGATACACAGTTTGTATCTTTTGAAACAGATAGCTCTTTTGAAAACTTAAACTATCTGCATGAATATGAGCATGCTCTTAAACGCTTTATTTAGTTTTTTGTTCTGCACTCAACATTTGCAAAATTAGCTTTTTGGAGAAAAATATAAACTTTTCAAATAGTGTGCTATGGTATTTGTCTTTATGATATATCATCAAAAAGTCTCTTTTGCATGAAAAGTTTTTTACATTTATTTGGTACAGCTTTCCTTCTTTCATCTCTTTTTCTACTGCAATTTTAGAAATACAAGTCAAACATTCGCGGTTCATCAAAATACTTTTAATAGACTCTGTGTGCCCTAGCTCGAAAAAGATATTGAGGCTATCTACTTTTTCTTTAATATAATCTAAAAAAACTTCCCTTGTTCCAGAGCCCTCTTCTCGAAGTACCCATCTCTTATCTTCTAGTTCATCTATATAACACGTTTTAGCTAGATTTTTATCTGCTGTTATCACAAGAAGCTCATCTACGCCTATCTTTTCCCTAATGATATCTGAACCAGAAACAAATCCTTCTACAAAACCAACATCTATACTTCCATCTTGAATCATCTCCGCAATTTCTTTAGTATTGCCCTCTTTAAGCGTAATCTTAACATCAGGATAACTACTCATATAGCTACAGATAATTGATGGCATCAAGTAATCTACTATTGTAGTACTTGCCCCTACTCGTATCATCCCTTTATTTTCTGAATTTTTAAACTCATACTCTATATCTGCAAGTTTTTTGTATATCGGGCTTATCTCTTTATGAAAAGCTCGCCCTACTTCATTTAGTATAAGTTTTTTGTTGATTCTGTCAAAAACAGGTCGTCCTAAAATATTTTCTAGCTCTTTAATCGACATTGAGACAGCCGACTGACTCAATTTCATATCTTTTGCTACATTTGTTAAGTGTCCTGATGCTACAACATTGAGGAAAATTTGCATTTGTCTAAGGGTTATTTTCATGTTCTCTCTTTCGTTCTATAAAATTTATTATCATTTTTTATTTAATTGATTTTGTCATTATATCAAAATTATAGTAGAATTTCAAAAATATTATCAATATTACTGAAGGAACCCTATGTCATTCTCCCCTGCAAATCGTAAAGGCACACTAAGCGGTATCTTTTTTGTAGCTATTTTTGCTGCGGTCGCAACACTTATTGCAGACTTGGCACCCATTAGAGCATTGGGACTCTCCCCTTTGGTTATTGGTATTGTTATGGGTATTTTTTATGCAAATACACTTCACAATCAATTTCCAGAGGCATGGGAAAGTGGCATAACCTTTTCAGCCAAAAAAATCTTACGCTTTGCCATTGTATTTTATGGGTTTCGTATCACTTTTCAACAGATTGGAGAAGTGGGGATGCAAGGCTTTATGGTCTCTTTGCTTGTACTATCCTCGACAATGATAATTGGGATTTGGCTAGGTACTAAAGTTTTTAAGATGGATAGGGATACTTCTATTTTAACAGCCTCTGGAGCAGCTGTCTGTGGAGCAGCAGCAGTACTTGCAACAGAGCCTGTGCTCAAAGCAGAGGAGCATAAGGCAGCCGTTGCCGTCTCTATGGTGGTTCTATTTGGAACCGTATCTATGTTCCTCTATCCTGTACTCTACTCAACCATCATTGAGCCTTCCACGGGGTTTTTACATATGGATCCAAATACATTTGGTATCTATGCAGGAGGAACCATACATGAAGTAGCACAGGTTGTTGCTGTTCCCGCCTCCATACCTGGAGCCTCAGAAGAGATGGCAAACAGTGCCGTAATTGTCAAAATGACTCGTGTAATTATGATTGCTCCCATGTTGATTGTCTTGGGACTCATACTAAGCTATTTGGCAAAAAAATCAGGCACAACAAGTGGTAAACTTAAATTGGTTATTCCTTGGTTTGCTGTTTATTTTGTTGGCGTAGCTGGTCTAAATTCACTCATACATCACTACACTTTGACTGCACCAAAAGAGATAGCAGAGACTATAAAGATGTTTATTGAAAATATAAACATAATAGATACTTTCTTATTGACTATGGCAATGACAGCACTAGGGATGGGAACACGCTTTGCCAAATTTAAAGGCTTGGGACTGGCTCCTATTTATACTGCAGGGGGCATGTTTGTTTGGTTGGTTGTAGGTGGATTTGTTATTACTAAGTTCGTATGTGCTTAGACTTTGCCATTCTGAACATTCGCAGTCTTCTGCTTCTTTGAAGATAACTTTTTGTTCTACTCCTCTGTGTCCCATTCAATAAAATTAGTTTTAGATTATTGTTTTATCTTTTGATAAGGGAATGATAGACCCCTATTAGTCTACATTTTCTCTTTTAGATGCTTTTTCAAGTAATTCAAGAAAATACTCATAATCATCCATATCATTAAAGACTTGCATCTGCATATTACCTCTATTGATAATATGGTATGTTCCTACTGCTGTTTCTCCTCTTGGTATACGTGGCATGGGTAGCCTTTTTTCTTTGTATTGTTAGATTAACATAGTGGATATTGGATTTAAAGTAGCCTGTCCCCTTTATTTCCTGTCCCCTTTATTTCAAAATTCCACTCTCCCTGCTCTGCATCGATGATTTTTACTACTTTGCCCTCTTCATCAAAAAAATGCAAAAACTCATTTCCATTTGGTTCTCGCTCTAGGGTCATGAGATGGTTTTCGTATTCAAAGGTGTAGGATGTTGTATCTTCGTATTGAATCTCTAAGAGGTCGCCATTTTCGCCTATGTCTAAATAAACGGTTTGTCCGTATGGTGCTTCTATGGATGTGACTGCACCACTAGCATCTCTGTTAATTATTGTTGTCTCATCATAAATGTTGGTTATGCTGATAAGATTATTTTCACTGTCGTAAGCAAAAGTTGTCTCTATCTCTTTTGTATAGAGATCTCTTGTCTGAATATGTTTACCATTTTCATCGAATAGGAATTCGAAAGACCCTGATCTAATAACGGTTAAGTCCTCTTCTGTCTTTTCGTTCTCTATAAGCTCTATGCTTCCTGAACCAAAATAGAGTTTATTATCTATGCGTCTTATATGAGAAGAGATACTCCATCCAAATGCAATCGTTTCATTTTCCAAGTCTACGGAAGAGTAGTGTAATTCAAAGTCTGCTCCTGTAATGACTATATCTTCATGAAAGGCACCTTCTTTAGGAGAAACATAAGAGTTTATTTGCTCATCACATATAGGGGGAGTGCCTTCTAGGACCTTGACACATTGCAAAAGTGTCCTGCAATGTTCTCTTCTTGTTTGCACCGTACCATTATGGTCAACCCCTACACATTCTGCACTTCTATCTACATCATTATCAGTCCATGAGAATAGAGTACTTTGGTTTGTAACTGGTATTGGGAATGGGAATGTATTGCCATTATTTTCAATCTTTTCAAACAAAACACTAACACTTCCTCTATTGTCATATAGTGGGGCATCAATAATATAGACTAAGGCTGTATCATATGTATATAGACAAATGGCTCCTGTTTTAGAGTTTGTAAATGCCTCCTCTGGTGTTGAGTACATTGATGACCCTAGGTCTATTTTGCTTCCTGATGAAACTGTTGAAACACTGACAGCAGTACTCCATGAATCTCTATTGGACCAACGTGACCAAGCACCACCTGCTATAGAAATATTATAATTTCCAGCTTCTAAACTTAAGGATACAGGATTAGTATGATCGTTACTCCTAGAATCTACCGATACGGCAACATTTGCAACTGCAAAACTATTACTTAAAATTAAAATTCCTAAAAAAATAAATATTTTGTCTACAATTTATAGTATGCGGAAGATAGAGAATGTATTAAGTTGATTATTGGCGCAGTGAGTCTATATTTTTCTTTCATAAAATAAAGTTTAGCAGATTTTATATTAAACTATAGATAGATAAAATTTATTAAAGATATCATTTTTTATCTATAATAATTATAGTTAAAATAATTTATCCATATAAAATTAATGGATACAGGCTACTATTTCTCCTTTTTGACTCTTAACATATTTTTTAAATTCTTTAGTTAGTTGTTTCGCTGTAACTAAATTTTTTGACCAAAAAATAATTTTTACTAACCCCTTTTTACTAAAAACATATTTCCGTATGTTATAACTTCTGTTAAAAATACAGCCAATCAATTTAATTTGTTCTTCTTTAATTTCCATTTCAATAAATTCAAGATTATATAGATTGTCCCATTTTTCAACATAACCTTTTTCCAATCCTAAAGTAACTTCTAACTTATCAGAAGGAGTTATGTGTAATGATTTTTTACATTGAGAATCATCTTCTTTTCCTTCTTTATCGTATGCTTCAACTACTTCTATTTGAAAATATTCATATGGTTGATAAATCTTACCTCTTTTAACTTCTAATTTTCTAAATGGAATACTTGGTAAGGCGGTTTGCATAGGTGTATTATTTACATCCAATAAAGTTAAGTTATCTTGATAACTAATTTTTTCATCAAGAACAGCTTTTATAGTAAATATAATCTTAGAAAACTCTTTCCCTTCTTATGCTTTTACCCAAAACATAGGGGTTATAAGTTTTTTTCCAAGATAATACTCTTGCCAAATAATTTTATACTCAATATTTCCGAGCTTCAAAGGTGGTAAAGTAAATGCTTCTCTGTAGTTCTTGTACATAGTTGAAATTTCATAAACTTTTTTAATAAATGGTTTTTGAATAAACTTCAATGCGTTTTTTAATAAACCAATGCTAACTGATAGCTCCATTCCAATCCTTCTTTAATCAAAATTTAATTCTACTAAGCTCGTTTGTGCTTAAATTTGTATAGCTATTTTCTTCTTCTGTAGCTTAACGCCTCTAATATATCTGACTTCTCTATCTTCTCATGCACATTAAGGTCAGCTATGGTTCTGCCTATTTTTTTGACTGATGCTATGCTTCTGTGTGAAAGCCCGAACTTTCCAATGGCTCCTTCTAGTATTGTACTTGCATCCATGTCCAACAAACAATAGGTCTCTATCTCCCCTTCACTTAGCTTTCCATTTAACTTCTGTTGTCCTCTCTGTTTTTGTAGCTTAAAAGCTTTTATAACCTCTTCATGCATCTGTTTGGAAGTCACATCTCCTTTATCTGCACTACTTATCTCTTGCATAACTACAAAAATATCTATACGGTCTAAAAATGGGTCAGAAAGCTTATTTTGATAACGTTTTATCTCTACTTCGCTACAACGACACATCTTAATCTTTGAGAGAAGATTTCCACAAGGGCAAGGGTTTTGTGCTGCTACAAACATAATATCTGCCTCATACTCTATCTTGGCGTTCACTCTTGATATATGTACTTTTTTGTCTTGTAGTGGCTCCCTAAGTGCTTCAAGTACAGCTTTTGAAAAGTGCGGTAATTCATCAAAAAATAGAATACCTTTATGTGCCAATGAAACTTCACCTATTTTGGCAACCAAAGAGCCTCCCCCAAAAATAGATGCTAGAGTTGCTGTGTGGTGAGGGGCTCTTATGGGTCGTAGGGCAGCGAAGTTAGGAGTTGCTCCATCTAGAAACTGATGTTTGGCTATAGAGAGCATCTCCTCTTCAAAAAGTGGTGGCAAAATATCTTTAATACGTTTAGCTATCATACTCTTTCCACATCCAGGGTTGCCCTCCATCAAAAAATTATGCATTCCAGCTGCTGCGATAAGAGAGGCTCTTTTAGCAATAGATTGACCTTTTACATCTAGAAAATCACTTTCATATTTTTGCTCAAAATAGTATGAAGTACCTCGCAGTGTAAAACTTTTAGCCTCGTAAGAAAATGCTTGAACATTGGCTTCAAAATTTTTACTCTCTAGTATCTCTATGGCTTCGCTTAGAGTATCTACAGCTATAAAATCTACTCCAGAAATATGACTTAAATACACAATAGCTTCTTTAGGCACAATAGCCCTTTTTATAAGTCCTTGCTCTTTAAGGGACAGAACCAAAGGAAATAGCATGGAGCTTGTTTTTACTTTGCCATCTAGCCCCAATTCACCAAAAACAAAAAGACCCTTTTCATCTATAGTTGTTTTATGTAGTGCAATTAAAAGTGCTAGAGAGAGGTCAAAATGTGTACCTGATTTTTTTAAGTCTGAAGGGCTGAGATTTACTGTTATTTTCAGAGGAGGAAAAACAAATGAGTTAGTCAAAAGTGCAGACTTTGTACGCTCTTTTGACTCTTGTATATCACTGCTGGCTAAACCAACCACAGAAAATCCGGGCAAACCTTTTGTGAAGGTGGCTTCAACCTCTATGACTTTGGCATTAATCCCCTCAAGGATAGCACAAGTTAGACTATTTACTATAGCTTGTTTTTTCTCTTTTTGTTTTACTCTTTTATGTGCTGGTGGAAGATTACCACTATTGGTTTTTGCATTCATGGTAACAGTTTTACATAAATAGATGAAATAGGTTAAAAATATGTCATATTGTAATGTTTTCCCCTTTAAGGGTCAAGAACCAAATCCTAAATCATCTTATCTTTTGTGTACGATATAAAATGTATCTAGGAGATAAGGCTAATACTAACTATGAATGAGTACTCCAAAAATTTACAGTGAAAGCTCACTGATTATGCCTCTTTGAGTTTTCTTTTCCACTCTTTTTCAAATTTCTTTCGTTTTATATAAGAGAGTTTTTCTATAAATACCTTGCCATCCAAGTGGTCTATTTCATGCTGCATAGCGACTGCAAGAAAGCCATCATCTTCTATGGTATGCTTATTTCCGTCTCTATCAAAATACTCTACTTTAACATGTTTTGCGCGCTCTATGTCTTCATATACTCCAGGAATAGAGAGACAACCTTCCTGGAATTTTTCAGCACCATCTTTCTCAATAATGACTGGATTTATCATCTCTAAGGTATTCTCTTTTGGCTGGTCATGCGTACCCTCTTCGACCTCTAGTGGTACATTGATGATAAGTGCTCTTGTGGCAACACCTACTTGAATGGCAGCAAGTCCCACTCCATTTTTTGCACACATTGTCTCATACATATCATCAAGTAAGTTATGCAAAGTATGATCAAAAGACCCTATCTTTTTTGAAATGCTCTTGAGTCTCTTATCTGGATAAACAACTATATCTCTAACCATTGGTACCCCTAATTAAAGCTCTTGGTTAAAACTTTATCGATTAAGCCATACTCTACCGCTTCTTTGGCTGACATAAAGTTATCTCTCTCTGTATCTTTCTCTATACGCTTGGCTGTCTTACCTGTTCTCTCAGCTAGTATCTCATTTAGAGTATCTTTGAGCCTTTGTATTTCTTGTGCTTGTATCTGAATGTCTGTTGACTGACCTTGTGCTCCACCTGAAGGCTGATGAATCATTATGCGAGTATTCGGCAAAGCATAGCGTTTACCTTTTGTTCCAGAAGCCAATAAAAATGCTCCCATAGATGCTGCTTGTCCTATGCAGATAGTTACAATGTCTGGCTTTATGTAATTCATCGTATCAAACATCGAAAGTCCAGAAGTAATCACTCCTCCTGGAGAGTTAATATAAAAATAGATATCTTTATCTGGGTCTTGTGCTTCAAGAAAAAGCAACTGTGCCACAACAGTTGATGCCACCTGATCATTTATTTCGCCACTTAACATAATGATTCTATCTTTTAAGAGACGCGAATAAATATCGTAAGATCTTTCCCCTCTACCTGTCTGCTCTACAACATATGGAATATAGCTCATAATCTACCTTTTGTCTTATTTATCTAAACCAAGCATCTTGCCAAAAAGTTTGTCTTCTATCATGCCCATTTTAACTGCAGGGAGCAAATTATTTTCTTGGTAGTACTTTATCACCTCTTGTGGATTCTGCCCACTCATCATTGCTTCATAGTAAATAGCTTGAGATACCTCTTGGTCTTCTATAGTTATCTTCTCTTTTTTTGCCAAAGCATCTACAATAAATGTTGCTTTAACACTTGCAGTAGCATCTTCTCTTACCTCTTCACGAAGAGCATCTACTTTTTCTGGATGCTCTTTGAACTCACTTAGCTCATCTTCACTCATGCTTTGTGCTTTTGCGTTAATCTTTGCGTCAATCTCTTGCTCAACAATATTATTTGGTAGTGCAAAATCAAACTTGGCAACTAGTGCCTCAATTAGCTTTGGCTTTAACTCTTCATTATATATTTTTGAAGTCTTTTCAGATGCAATTTGCTCTTTTATTTTCTCTTTAAGCGTATCTACTGTTGCACTATCATCTCCCTGAAGAAGTTTTTTTGCCAAAGCATCATCTATCTCTGATGCCACTTGCTCTTGAATCTCATGCAGTGTTACTTTAAATTCTGCCTCTTTTCCTGCAAGGTCTGCTGACTGATACTCCGCTGGAAAAGTAACTTTTACTGTTTTTTCTTCTTCATATTTCATGCCTATAATCTGCTCTTCAAATCCTGGAATAAATTGTCCCGAACCAATCTTAAGAGTAAACTTTTCTGCTTTTCCACCATCAAATACAACACCGTCTATAAAGCCTTCAAAATCAATCAGTGTAGTATCACCATCTTTTACTGCTCTTTTTCTTTTAATCTTTTCAAAAGGTGCTTGCTGTAATGCAATCTCTGTAAGTTTCTCTTCTATCTCTTTTGCTGATGGAGTTGTCTTTTTGTATGTTGGGACTACATCCATATACCCTTCAATATTAATCTCTGGTCTTGTAGATATTTCTATCTCTACTTCAATACCTTTATCATTTTTGTCATACTTTTTAAATATAGGCTGACCAAGAACTTCTGAAGCAGTAAGTTTTGCTTTTTTTGTACCTTCATCCATAAGTGCCTTGAGGGCATCTGCCTCAGCATCCTGCATAAGTTTATCTCCATGCATTTTTTTTACCACATGCACAGGTACTTTTCCTTTTCTAAATCCATCTACCTTCATCTCTTTACCTGCCTGAAGGGCAAGTTTCTCAATATTGGCTTCAATAACACTCTTTTCTATGGTGCCGCTTACAAGCACATTTGCTTCATCTAATCTTTTTACTGTAACTTTCACTACAATCCTTTTATATTATAATAATTGCGTGATTTTACCTAAAATTTAATAAAAAACGAATATATCGTAAAAATCGTTAAACTTTTTTTAGATACAATGTGAAAAATAACAACACAGAGGCTAACCATATGAACAATGAAAAAGAATTTGAACAAGCTATTACTAAGGTCCTTGAACTGTTGGGCGAAGACCCTAAGCGTGAGGGACTGATCAAGACACCTAGCCGTGTAGCTAAAGCCCTAAAGTTTCTTACCGAAGGTTACGATCAGGATCCAAAAGAGATACTCAACCAAGCACTCTTCAATACTAGTAATGATGAGATGGTTTTAGTCCGTGACATTGAATTTTACTCTATGTGCGAACACCATATATTGCCTATTATTGGGCGTGTGCACGTAGCATACATTCCTGATGGCAAAGTTGTAGGACTCTCTAAAATTCCACGCATTGTCAATGTTTATGCTAGACGACTACAGATACAAGAGCAAATGACTGAGCAGATAGCAGATGCCATACTGGACACCATAAAACCTAAAGGTGTAGCTGTTGTTGTGCATGCTCGTCATATGTGTATGGAGATGAGAGGCGTACAGAAGATAAACTCAACAACTGTAAGTTCTGCTCTTCGTGGACTCTTTAAAAGTGACAAGCGTACAAGAAGTGAATTTTACAACCTTATAAATACTCCTACTCCTTCTAATTTTTAGACTAATATTAATCTAACTAGGAGTATAATACTCCTCTTTAGTTTTATACTTTTATGTTAATTTAAGAAAAAGTGCGTAGTATGAATAAAATCAATTAGGAGATATTTAGTCCTAATTAGAATTGAGCCCCATTTTCAAAGGAAATATATGAACGTCTATTTAGACAACAATGCAACAACAATTGTTGACCCGCAAGTATTTGCAGAGATGGAACCTTATTTTGTACAAAGATATGGTAATCCAAACTCATTACATGCATTTGCATCTGACACACACCCCGGCATTAAAGCCGGCATGGAGAAGATCTACGCAGGCATTAACGCACATAGAGAAGATTCTGTAGTTATCACTTCTTGTGCAACAGAGAGTAATAACTGGGTACTTAAAAGTATTTATTTTGAATATATTCTTACCGGTAAGAAAAACCATATTATGGTAAGCGAAGTTGAACATCCATCTATCATCGCAACAGCAAAATTCCTTGAGAGCATGGGTTGTAAGGTCACTTACCTTCCTATTAACCAAGAAGGTCTTGTAGACGTAGAAACAGTAAGAGCTAACATTACAGATAAAACTGCACTAGTTTCTATCATGTGGGCAAACAATGAAACAGGCGCTATTTTTCCTGTTGAAGAGATAGGTGAAATTTGTGCTGAAAAAGATGTACTTTTTCATACTGATGCCGTACAAGCTATAGGTAAATTACCTGTAAACGTACAGTTATTTAATGTTGATTACCTTACATTTTCTGCACATAAGTTCCATGGACCAAAAGGTGTAGGTGCACTCTTCATGAAAAAAGGCAAAGAGTTAATGCCTCTACTTCATGGTGGTTCACAAATGAATGGATACCGTTCGGGCACACTTAATGTTGCAGGTATCGTAGGTATGGGTAAAGCCATAGAAGGAGCGGTTGACGCACTTGACTTTGAAATGACAGAGATCAAAGAAATGAGAGATGATTTTGAAGATGAACTCCTCAAAATAGAAGATACTTTTGTTGTCACACCAAGAGCTAAAAGAACACCAAATACTATTCTAATCTCATTTAGAGGTATTGAAGGTGAGTCTATGTTATGGGACTTAAACCGTGCTGGTATCGGTGCGAGTACAGGTTCGGCTTGTGCAAGTGAAGACTTAGAAGCAAACTCAGTCATGGAAGCCATAGGAGCAGCAGAAGACTTGGCGCATACAGCCATACGTTTTTCGCTAAGCAGATACACAACACAAGAAGAGCTAGACTACACACTTAAAGTGGTTCAAGCCGCAGTTATCAGACTTAGAGGCATCTCAAGTTCATATGCATACGCACCAGAAGGTCATGAGAGCGGACTAGACTCTCATCACCACTAAGAGATAAAGTAATTGCCTTAGCTTATAAAACTTTGCTGGGTCATTGGTTGAATTTTCAAAGAAAATTTAAGCTGTGACCCCACATCTTAGTTCAAGCTACAAAGGCAGTTTAGAAACAAAAAGATAAAGGATAAAAAATGGGAATAGATAGTTTAATAGGCGGTACCATCTGGGATGCATACAGCGATAAAGTAACAGATTTAATGAACAATCCACAAAACATGGGTGAAATCACACAAGAGCAGGCGGATGAAATGGGTGCAAAACTCATAGTGGCTGATTTTGGTGCAGAGAGTTGCGGAGATGCAGTAAGACTTTACTGGGCGGTACACCCAAAGAGTGATGTAATTATGCTGTCTAAATTTAAAAGTTTTGGTTGTGGTACAGCGATTGCAAGTTCTGACACTATGGCAGAGTTATGTAAAGGTAAAACTGTTGATGAAGCTGTAAAGATCACCAACATTGATGTTGAGATGGCAATGCGTGACAATCCAGACACACCAGCCGTTCCACCTCAAAAAATGCACTGTTCTGTTATGGCTTATGATGTTATCAAAAAAGCTGCAGCACAGTACAAAGGTGTTGATATGGAGAGTTTTGAAGAAGAGATTATCGT
>JAUXGC010000072.1 GCA_030622375.1 Sulfurovum sp. | reverse complement strand
AGTAGGCTAATAGGTAAAATCCAAAGTTTCATTAAATATTTTTGATACATATAAAGCAGAACTCCTGCAAAAAATTCTAATAAAAGAGATGAATAGAAAAAATTATCTACCATTTGTGGGTTAAAGTGAGTATAAAATACAATAGCCACAAGAGATATGAAGAGAATAGGTATCAAAAAGTAAAGTTGTTTTATGGGGAAAAAGAAGGTAAATAGAAAAAGAAAATAAAAATAAATTTCATAACTCAAAGACCAAGAAACAGAAAGAACAAGTTGGAACATATCAGCATTTGTAAGAAAAAATGATCCGATAATATCAAGAGTAGAAAGTTTATTAGGTCTAACTAGTAGTGCTTCAATTAGTAATGCGGCAATAAAAAATGGCCAATATCCAAGATAAATTCTAAAAAAACGGTGTTTAAAGAATCTTTTGGCATTATTGAAAGTTCGCTCTTTACTGAATGTTGTGTAAGCCATAATAAATCCACTAATAACAAAAAATATATCAACACCAGCAAAACCCCATTTGGAAATGAATTCAATAAGTTGAGATGTCTCCCCCATCGCTTGATAATGAGGAAAAGCATGATGAAAAACAACCAAAATAGCTGCAATGGCTCGTAACATTTGAACATTATGAAGTGTCTGCTTATTATTTTTCATAGATTACTTGAGACACTCTCTTGATTAAGTAAATGCCCCTTATCTTTCATAAAATAAGTTGTTGTTACTGGTGCAAAAAAATCGAAAGTTGTTTTAGAATCTATAATTCTATCGAGACCACCGATAAAAACTTCAACGGTTGTACCTCTATTAATTACTTCTTTTATTTTATCTATATCCCATCTATAGGTTAAAAGTAATTGAAGTTCTTCTTGAGTTCCTACTTTTAAATACTCAAATATATTTAAGTTTGAAGGGTGTGCTAGATTGTTTAAAAACTCTTTTAAATACTCCTCTTTCCTTGTTTCAAAATATTGCAATTGTGCACGAATAAAGCTGGATTTTTGTGTTTGAAAAAAAGCAGGAGAAAGAAGAAAAAGTCTATCTATACGCTCTTTGGAATTATATGCATATTCAAAAGCTCTCTGTGCGCCATAGCTGAAACCTGCAACACAAGTATCGCCTTGAAAAAGATACTCTTCCAATAACTCTTCTTCCCCTTTAAGAGAAAAACCACTAAAATATTTCATATTTAAAAAATTTGCCTTAAAATATCTCTACACTCATCATGTGTAATATTTTCATACTCCAAAAGGTGTCTAGATATATCTTTTAGCACCTTATCTAGAGTCTTAAGGAGTGTACTCACTTCTGAGACAGATTCACGCAGTAACTCTTCTTCTTGTTGTGGATTAACAATAAAATTTTCACTCATGGCGTACTCATAGATAACTTTTTTTATAATCTCTTTTGCCTGTGCTATATCTGTGCTTGCATTAGTAAACTGTTCGTTGTAGTGCATTTTAGTTGCGATACTTCCAGCAATATAAACTTTAATTCTAGAGAGGAGTTGACTTTTGGAGAGTATTTCGTGCTCTTGTGTTGTAAGTTGAGTATTTACTATGCCTATCTTTTCAAAATCAACATCCAACCATGTGGCAATAGTAGCTTTAGCTCCCTGATATACTGACTGAATCTCTCTTTCTTCTTCTGTAAAACTGAGCATTCTTCGTTTTCCCAAAAGCACCTTCTCTTTTACTGCATCAAAATCACTATTTTGAACAGTTGTTCGACCTTCTCTCATGGCAAAAATTGCTGCCTCATTTGTAAGTGTATCAAGTGCTGCTGAGCTAAAACCTACTGTCATCCTTGCTATCTGCCATATATCAACACTATTTGGTTTGCGTGCAAGATATAGCTCTAGTGTTTGTGCTCTATCTTCAAGGTCTGGGAGTGAAATATGGATGCGTCTGTCAAAACGACCTGCCCTAAGCAGTGCTTCATCTAGCATATCAATTTTATTTGTAGCACCCATAACAATAACTCCTGAACTATCTTTAAAACCATCCATCTCTATAAGAAGTTGATTTAGTGTAGCTTCTCTCTCATCATTTCTGAACTCTCCACGGCTTTTACCTACTGCATCAATTTCATCGATAAAAATAATACTTGGTGCCATCTCTTTAGCTTTTTTGAAAAGTTCATTGACTCTTTTGGCACCCATACCTACATAAATATGGACAAAAGATGCTCCACTCTGGTAAAAGAAAGGTACCCCTGCTTCACCTGCAACAGCTTTAGAGATAAGGGTTTTTCCCACACCAGGAGGTCCAACAAGAAGCACTCCTTTGGGAAGACGGATATCTAAGTCACGGTACTTTTTAGGTTCTCTTAAAAAATCAATAATCTCTTCAAGTTCCTCCTTTACATCTTTGATACCTGCAACATCAGAAAAAGATACATCAGAGGTAAGTGCAACTATGGGACTATAGCCAATTGAATCATTTGCTTTTGCCCTGCTTGTATATTTAATTTTTTGCAATCTAGATTTTTTTATAAACTCAAATAAATATACAAAAGCTCCAACAAAAATAAGTAACAACAAGACATCATATAGAGAGCGGCGATTCTCTTTTACTTCTACTTTATATTTGGTTAAAAATGCAGTTTTATTAATGGCATCTTTGTATATTTTGTAGCTTTCATTTTTTGTTTTAAAACGCATATACTCTCCATCTAAAACTACTTTTTGTATTTTATTTTCAGTAAAAAGTTTATTGGCTTGGGTGTGGGTTATGAGTTTATCTGTGTCACGAAGAATTGCAAATGCAAGCAGTCCTGCAAATGCTATTAGTAGTAAAATAATGATTTTTATATTTTTTATATTTACAGCTTCATACTTAAAGTTTGGCTTTATTTCCTTCACGGTTCACCTCCATATTGTTAAGTAAGACCCAGTTGGAACTAAGGTCCTCTTTACTTTGAACTTCTACTTTATTGAAGTACTGATCAAATCCATGATAAATATCATTCTTACCTTTTTCAAGTAAAACTTCAAGATTATCTTTATGTTTTTGTCTAAATATAAAGTTTTTTTCCTTAATGAGTTGAGTAAGTTCATGGTGACGCCCTTTTGCAATATTGCCTTTTACTTCTGGCTTCATTGTAGCAGAAACAGTATTGTCACGTTTTGAATATGAGAATGCATGGATATGCGTAAGAGGCAACTCCTTTACTCTACTCACAGCTTCCACCCACTCTTTTTCATCTTCTCCAGGGTGCCCTACAATATAGTCTGTGCCCAAAGCATAACCTCTATTTGCTATTTTATGCAAAAGCTCAAAATCTTTCTTGTAATTATTTCGTCTATTCATCAATGCCAACATCTTATCGCTAGTGTGCTGAAGTGCTATGTGCAAATGTTTTGCCATCCAAGGCTCATCCAGTAACTCTATGAACTCATCATCTATCTGTATTGGCTCTAGACTTCCTATGCGTATGCGTCGCACGCCTCTAATCATACTTATCTTTTTAAGAAGTTTTGACATAGAAGTGTCACGGTCTTGTCCATAACTTCCAACATTTGTTCCTGTTAAAATAAACTCTCCAAAGCCGTTAGATGAGAGTCTGTTGATTTGCTCTAGAATGGTCTCTTCTTTATGAGAACGCGCATTACCACGCACTGCGGGGATAATACAGTAGGAGCATTTAAAATTACATCCCTCTTGAATTTTTATAAAAGCCCTACTTTTCCCCACAAACTCTTCAACAATGGTAGAGTCTATATGGTTAAGATCTCCTATCTGATAAAAAGGTATTTCCTGTTTCAATATCTCATTTATACTCTCTTTTTCAGAGTGCCCCATAACACCAAAAACCTTTTTATCTTTAAAAAGTGATTCACCCTTGGAGTGTGAACCACACCCTGCCAAAACCACTTTAACATAAGGATTTTTTCGTTTTACAGAAGAGATATAGTTACGTACAGAAGAGTCTGCACCATTTGTAACGGTGCAGGAGTTAACAACAACAATGTCAGAAGCAAGTTCATTGTTTGAAAGTTCAAACTCGTCTAATTTAGACATCATTACTTGAGTATCAAACTGGTTTGTTCTGCACCCAAATGTTTTAAAATAGACCTTTTTCACTTAAGTTCTTTACTGGGAACTACCACTTCCTCAGGATCCAAAGGTGGTTTAGGAGCATTCTTATCAATATAAATAGATTGCGTAGGAAAAGCAAGAAAGATATCATCCTCTTTTTGAATACGCTCAATAATCTCTGCAGATATTGTACTTCTTAGAGTAAGAGTAGCATAAGCATTGGTATGATACCACGCACTAATTTTCATGCCATAAGGTTCAATAAATGAGAAGATGCGTGGTTCAACATTGGTATTTTTCATACTATATTGTCTTCTAAGCTTATTGAGTTGTTTTCTTGTGATATCTGTATATCCTTTAGAATATTTTTTTGTAACCTCTTTAGCAATGGAGGTCGCTTTTCCAATATTTGAATCAAATGTCACCATAAAGTCTATACCATCCCAAACAGTTTTCAGTCCAGCATGTGCGTAATTGGCTATCATATCAGTAAATATGAAGTTATTTGGGATAAATATAATACGCCCTGCTCTTCTGTTAGTCATATAGGTGGTTAGAGTTATATCTTCTTGTAGCGTCATTCTAAGTAGTGAAATATCTACGATATCACCTACATACTCGACACCATCTCTCACAAACTTAACACGATCACCCACATGAATGGCTCCACCAATAATAATAACAAGCCAACCCATAAGAGACATAAACCAATCTTTCATAGCAATAGCGATACCAGCAGAAGCAAATCCAAGAATAGTTACAAGATAACTTACATTTTCAATATATGCAAATAGTAGTGTAAAAATAAGCAGTGTAAAGAAAGTGATATTTAGTGCTTTATTGATAGTATAAAAACGGTCATTGTCTGACATGTAACGGCGAACAAGATACTTAACTAACAAAATAAACAGAATAAAGAAAAGGATAATCATACCAATGCTAATAATTTTACCTATCTCTTTTTTTATGTCACTTTGTAGTTTGAGTTTTATCTCATCTATCTTTTTCATATAGACATTTTGTGTAGTTTTAAAAATTTCAACAACAGGAGTAAATGTTTTTATCTGTTCTTGCGTATCTAAAAGCTCTGCGCTATACTCTGTATTGTTTGCATCGTTTAAAAGAAGTTTATGCAGTATGGCGCGCTTCTTTTTAAGTTTTTTTACAACATTCTGGATAGAAAGAGATCTGTCGTCATACTCTTGATGCTCCGAGTTAAGTTTTTCCTGATAAGAGAGTGCAGATATGATAGCAAAAGGGTTTCCTACATCAGGTATATTGTCAATAGCAGGCGGAGTGAGAAATTTTTTAAAAGGGTCTGTTTCATACTCTTTGAGTAATTGAAGTTTTCCTACAAGAATAGATTTTTTATTTTTTATCTCTTCAAATGCCTTCTCTTCGTATTTTGTGCGCTTATATTTATTATCCAATATTTGAAACTGATTATCAAGCGTCTCATTTTGCTTTCCAAGCTCTTTATATGTGTGATAATTGCTATAAATCTTTGACCATATATTGTTCTCTTTGAGCTCCTCATCTAGTTTATCTTTTTCAAGTAGCTGTTTTTCAATATTCTCTTCAGATAGGAGTTGCACGTTGTTGTCGATAAAAACTGTTGTAACATTATCTTCTGGTTGGGCTGTGGCAAATACAAGTGAACTAAAAAGTAGTGAAACAAAAAGTATAATTTTTATCATTTCATTTCTCCAAATTTATGAAGTACTTTTTTAACTATATTTTCATCTATGTCTGAAACTATTTTATAGTCTCCTATACCATGAGGTAAAATAAACTTAATAGTGTTATTTGCACTTTTTTTATCTAAGAAAAAGTGTTCATAGAAAGTATTGATATCTTTTATAACGTACTCAGTTGGTAGTGATGATTTTTCTAAAAGCATTTTAATGCTTTTAGCTTCTTCTGCAGTAAGCAGTTCAAGCTCTACAGCCAATGCATTTGCCATAACCATACCTATAGATACACCTTCACCATGAAGATAGGTAGTATAGTTTGTCTCATTTTCTACTACATGTCCAAAGGTATGACCATAATTTAAAACTGCTCTTATGCCAGCCTCTTTCTCGTCTTGGTTTACCACCCAAGCCTTAAGCTCTACACTTTTGCGTATAGTTTCCATAAGAGTATCTTTATTGGAGAAGTCAGCATCTTGCAAAAAGGTAAAATAATCTCTATCAAACATTACAGCCATTTTAACTATCTCTGCGATACCAGAAGAAAACTCACGAATAGGAAGAGTTTTCAAGAATTCCGTATCTATATATACCGCTTTGGGCTGATGAAAAGCTCCTATAAGATTTTTACCATATTTGTTATTTACACCTGTTTTTCCTCCAACACTTGCATCTACTTGAGAAAGAAGTGTGGTAGGGATCTGTATGAAGTCTATCCCT
>JAUXGC010000016.1 GCA_030622375.1 Sulfurovum sp. | reverse complement strand
CATTCTCTTCACAATATTTATAAAACTCATCTGTGTTGTTTACAAACTTACCCATCTCTTCTCCTAAGTTTAAATTTTAATATCTTTTATTATAGCGATTAATATTTTAGAGTCTTAAGTTTTTATGCCTAAAAAGTAATCAATTGCCTATCTCGCTGTTCAAAAGTAACAGCTTTGGTGTATCCTACCTCTTTTGCCAAAAAGGTACATTTATCATACCCAGCCCCAACTTGCTCTACGCTATGTGCATCAGAAGAGAATGTGATAGGGATATCTAAATCATAGGCAACTTCAAGCAAAGAGGGTGAAGGATAAATTTCACCAATTGGTTTTCGAAGTCCTGCACTATTGAGCTCTAGTACCATATCTGCTTTTTTAATGGAAATAAGAGCATCTTTTGCCAATATACGCATATCTTGCTTCGGCATAAACTTAAATACTTTAATAAGGTCTAAATGTCCTACAATATCAAATTTTCCAGATTTAGCCATATCTCTTATAGCTTCAAAATAGGTTTTCCAAATCTCATCTATGTCTCTATTTTTATACTCACCTATAAACTCAGGATTGTCAAAACCCCATTTGTTGATAAAGTGAACAGAGCCTATAAGATAATCAACTTTCGAATCCAAGACACGACTATCCATATAGTTTGGAAGATAATCAACTTCATACCCTAAAAGTATTTTAATCTGTTTTTTGTAACACTCTTTTGCACTCAATACATCGCTCTCATAAGCTTTCATCTCTTCAAATTTCAAACGATACTTATGGTCAAAATTCATAGGGGCATGTTCAGAAAAACCATAAATATCTATGCCAAGCTCTATAGCTTTTTGAATATATTCATCCATGGTTCCACTTGCATGGTTGCATCTTGTAGTATGATTGTGTAAATCGATACGCATTTTGCTCCTACTTTTTTATTAAATTGTAGCATAAGTTTAGGGCTTCCAACTCTTTTTTACTACTTATAGGGTAAAATAAAAGCAAAATTGTAAGTAAATATCAATCAAATAGAAATTAAACTTTTTTGGTGGGCAGGAATGCCCACCCTACAGTATTATAGGAAAAAGATGGCAAATCAAATCAAAGTAGAGCTTTTAGCACCAGCAGGAAACTTAGAGAAGATGAAGATTGCTTTAAATTATGGTGCTGATGCTGTATATGGTGGCACAAGCACTTTTTCATTGCGTATTCGTTCTGGCAAAGAGTTTGATATAGACTCTTATGCACAAGGCATAGAGTATGCACATAAGCTAGGGAAGAGAGTCTATTGTACTATTAACAGTTTTCCTTTTAACTCTCAATTGAAACTTTATGAAAAGCATATTGCTAAAATGGCAGAACTGAAACCTGATGCACTTATTATCTCTAGCCCAGGTATTGTGAAAATGGCTGCCAAGATAGCACCAAATATTCCATTACATCTTTCTACTCAGGCGAATGTTATGAATGCTCTTGATGCGCAAGTGTATTATGATTTGGGAGTAAAACGTATTATTGTGGCTCGTGAAATAAGTTTGAAAGACTGTGAAGCTATTAAGTCTATTATCCCAGATTTGGAGTTAGAGATATTTGTGCACGGCTCTATGTGTTTTGCATATAGTGGACGATGTCTTATCTCTACTTTACAAACAGGACGTGTACCCAACCGTGGAAGCTGTGCCAATGATTGTCGTTTTCCTTATGAAATTTATGCACATAATCCAGAGACTGGAACAACTTTTAAACTTGAAGAAGAGAGTGAAGTGGGTACCTATATCATGAATGCAAAAGATATGAATATGGCTTCACATGTAGATGAGATTTTAGCCTCAGGAGTGATAGACTCACTAAAAATAGAGGGGCGTACAAAGTCACCATATTATGCAGGAGTTGTAACAAAAGCGTACCGTCATGCCATAGATGACTTTTATGCAGGTGACTTTAATGCAAAACGGTATCAAGCAGAGTTAAATACTACACAAAACCGAGGTTTTACTGATGCATATCCTACCTCTCGCCCATTTGAAAAAAATGATACTCAATCACATGGTTTTAGCATTCAAAATGGCACACATCAGGTTGCAGGTTTGGTTAGCGAAGATGGTAAAACATGGCGCTGTAAAGATAAAACTTCTATAGGTGACTCTGTAGAGATTGTTCTGCCTGTAGGCGCAGCTATAGAAGAGATTGACAACGAGTATGGGAAAATAGATGAAGTAGCAGGGCGTTATTGGCTTACTTTTAAAAAGATTATCTCAACTACGGGCAAAGAGTTTGAATCTATTCATAGTGGTGACTTAAATGATGTTGTCTTGCCCACAATATTGCCTAGCTATACCATTTTGAGACGAGGGATAGATGAGGCATTAAAGAAAAAAGGCTTAACAGATGAGTCAACTTAAAAATATAAGGATAATAGTATGAAGTTTGTATCGATAGTAATTGGAAGTAAAAGTGATTATGGCGTAATGAAAGAGTGTGCAGAGACACTTAAAAAATTTGGTGTACCGTATGAGCTTATCATCTCTTCAGCACACAGAAGCCCAGAGAGAACAAAGATATATATGAAAGAGGCTGAAGCAAAAGGTGCTCAAGTGTTCATCGCGGCAGCAGGTATGGCAGCGCACCTTGCAGGTGCTTTGGCAGCAAGTACAACCAAACCTATACTTGGTGTTCCTATGGCTTCTGGTGAGCTTAGAGGAGAAGATGCTCTACTCAGTACAGTAATGATGCCAGGAGGAATGCCTGTGGGCACACTTGCGATAGGTAGAGCAGGAGCGGTGAATTCTGCGTATCTTGCTATTCAAATTATGGCTTTGGCTGATGATGAACTGAAAGTTAAACTTCAAGAAGACCGTATAAGTAAAGCAAAAAAAGTAGAACTTGACTCTTCTGAGATTGAAACAATACTTTAATATAAAGAGATACATAAATGAATAAAGAGAGTATAACATTTAGTGAATTACTACTAAAGCTACAACAGTATTGGGCAGAGCAGGGGTGTAACATCGTACAGCCGTACGATATTCCATCTGGGGCAGGGACATTCCACCCTGCAACACTTCTGAAAAGTTTAGACTCCAAGCCTTGGTCTGCAGCGTATGTGGCACCATGTCGAAGACCTACAGATGGACGTTATGGTGAGAACCCAAACCGTTTGGGGTCTTATTATCAGTTTCAAGTACTCATTAAACCTAGTCCAGATAATATTCAAGAGCTCTATCTAAAGTCCTTGGAGTATTTGGGGTTAAATCTTCAAGAGCATGACATTCGTTTTGTAGAAGATAATTGGGAATCTCCTACACTTGGTGCTTGGGGACTTGGATGGGAAGTGTGGCTTGATGGTATGGAAGTTACACAGTTTACATACTTTCAGCAGGTAGGGGGCATTGTATGTGACCCTGTAGCTGTAGAGATTACTTATGGTACAGAGCGTTTGGCGATGTACTTGCAGGGGGTTGAATCTATTTTTGATATTGTCTGGAACAAAAATGGTGATGAAGTAACTACTTATGCAGATGTTCATAAAGAGAGTGAGTATGAGTTTTCAAAGTACCATTTTGAAGTAGCAAATGTAGAAAATTTGTTTCAACATTTTAAAGATGCAAGTAGTGAGTGTAAAGTGTGTTTGGATGCAGGGTTGCCTTTACCTGCCTATGATCAGTGCATGATTGCTTCTCATGCCTTTAATGTACTTGACGCGAGAAAAGCCATCTCTCAGGCACAGAGACAGAACTATATATTAAAAATTAGAGAGCTCTCTATTGGATGTGCACAGTTGTATAAAGCACAAGAGGAAGAGCGCAATAAAAGAGTACAGGGGTAGTTGTGATGAAATTGCAAGAAGTATATGACTTTTTAGATAACTTAAGCCCTTTTGAACTTCAAGAAGAGTGGGACAACTCTGGACTTATTATAGGTGACATGGGTAGAGAAGTATCTCAAATTATTGTCTCTTTGGATGTGGATAAAGGCATAATAGAGGAGGCAAAAGAGGGTACGCTTTTTATCGTCCATCATCCTATTATATTTGGTACATTAACAGAGCTTAACTTCTCTAAATACCCTTCTAATCTATTAGAGATGATGATACTTAAAAAACAATCACTCATAGCTCTGCATACAAACTTTGATAAAACACATTTAAATAGATATGTATTTGAAAAAGTTTTAGGTTTCAAGTTAGAAACACAAAACTCTTTTGTGTGTACTGCACAAGGACGATGGCATTATGAAGAACTATTAACTCTTCTGAAAGAAAAATTAAATTTACCTATGCTAAAAGTAATATGCAAAAAAGAGATTATCACTTCCATAGCCTTGACAACTGGAGCAGGGGCTTCACTTATAGATGAGGTGGTGGCTGACTGTTTTTTGACAGGTGACATCAAATACCACGATGCCATGAAAGCAACAAGTGAAGATTTGATGATGATAGACATAGGACACTATGAGAGTGAGAAGTTTTTTTCAAATATTTTAATGGATGAGTTGAAAGTTTTACCTCTTTTGGCTATAATTTCAAATTCAAAAAACCCATTCCATACAGAGATATTGTAGAGTATGGGTTAAGCCTCTCAAAATAGACTTTGAGAATTACCAAAATCCAAAAGGACCAAGAGTGAACAAACATTTAAATGAGTTAATAGAGCTTGCCAAAAATGATAAAGCAATTGATAGTTATACCCCAGAACTAGAAGCTGCTGACAAAAAAGTAGCAAGAGCTCAAAAGAAAACTGATGAATCACAAAGTGAACTTGATAAACTTAAAGCAGATATTACTAGCAATGAAGAGAAAGTAAAAGGTTTTGAAGAGCAATTGACTCTGCTTAATGAACAACTCTCTTTAAATGCAAAAAAATCTAAAGATATTTCAACAGAGAGAGAGATGAAAGCACTCTCTCTTGAAGAAGATATTACTAAAGAGAAGATGACATTTGCAAATGAAGAGATAGAGAGACTTCAAGAGATTAATGTAACAAAAACTGCACTTCTTGATGAAGCAAGTGAAGAAGTAGAAACTCTTAGAAAAGATTTGAATACTATCAGTAAAGAAGCTTCTTCACAAAAAGCTATCATTGAAAAAAGTAAAGGCTCACTCTTTAAAAAAAGAGAAGAGCTTAGCAGAAATCTTGAACAAACTGTACTTGCATTTTATGAAAAAATTCGCATTTGGGCAGGGAACACAGCAGTAGTACCTGTAAAAAAACAAGCATGTTACGGATGTTATATGAAACTCAATGATAAGACTTACTCAGAAATAATTAAAGCGGATGAGATTTGTAACTGCCCTCACTGTGGTAGAATATTGTACATTGAAAGTGTTACGGCTGAGGCATAATTTGTAGCGTGGGTATTTCCTGCATACAAAAAACTTATTTTAGATTTCTTGGTGGGCAATAATGCCCACCCTCCATGGAGTATATATGAATACTTTATTTTTTTATTTATATGCATCTATTTCTTTCATAATTTATATCATTGTTCTTCCTTTTTTGGTGTTCTTTTCACTAAAAACAAAATACCAAAGATCTATCCCAGCAAGATTTTTTCTGTGGAATAACAAACCTTTAAAATCTAATGGTATCTGGTTTCACTCTTGTAGTTTTGGTGAATCAAAGGCAATCAAGCCTTTAGTGGATGTGCTGCCAAAACATATAGTACGAATGAGTACAACAACACAAACTGGATTTGAAGCTATCAGTGCATACACTAAAGAGAGTAGTTACCTTCCTTTTGAGCCCTTACTTTTTTATTGGCTAAAGCCACAAAAAATGTTAGTAGTTATGGAGGCAGAATTCTGGTACCTACTTTTTGCTTTGGCTAAAAGCAGAGGAGCAAAAACTGTTCTTATTAATGCACGTATGAGCGACAGATCATTTCCGAGATATCAGAAGATAAAGTGGTTTTATGGATATATTTTTAGGTACATAGATGAAGTATATGCACAAACCACCAAAGATAAAGAGCGTTTAGAGTCTTTGGGGGCAAAAAATGTAGTAGTTACAGGAAATATTAAATTATCTTTGTTACCATCTACTACAAAAACCTTAGAAAAACCATCAGGATTGATTGTTTGTGGAGCCAGTACACACGAGGGTGAAGAGTTATTGATTTTAGAAGCTTTTTTAGCTTTAAAAGTAGTGCAAAAAGAGGCAAAACTTATTTTAGTGCCACGGCATCCAGAACGTTTTAATAAAGTAGAAAAGATAATAGAAACATTTACAAAAAAACACAGCTTAAGTAAGCAGAAGTATTCAGAAAATGAATTGATACATAGTGATGTGATGCTTGTAGATACTTTAGGTGAACTGGTAAATATTTATGCTATCAGCGATATTGTTATATTGGGCGGTGCATTTGAGTTTGTTGGTGGACACAATGCGGCAGAAGCGGCACAGTTTGGATGTAAGATTATTTCAGGAAAACACTACTTCAACCAAAAAGATATTTTTGATGCAGTAGATGGCATAAAGGTAGTGGAGGCTTCAAATCTTTCAGAAGTGTTACTGCAACACAAACTGTTGAAACCTACAAAAATCAATAGTAAGAGCGATATAGCCCCTATTGTAGCAAGTTTGAAAAGTGTTTTATAGTATCAATGGCGGAGTGGTAAACTTGCGAATTAAGGCACAACCTTCAGCAAGCAAAAGTGAGTTTTGTGAAATGTATGGTGAAGATGCCATAAAGATACGCATTAAAGCTCCAGCAGTAGATGGTATGGCAAACATCGAGTTGGTAAAATTTCTTGCAAAAAGTTTTAAAGTTTCAAAAAGTGATATACTTTTTAAAGCAGGTCAAAACAGCAAGATAAAGATATTGGAATTTCCATTTACTGATAGATTTGAAACATGGATAAAGACCTTGTAGGGTTGTTGTGTCCTCACAACACCAATAAAATTGAAACAAAAGGTGTCGTCAGGAGACAACACCCTACGGTTCATTTGTAAGAAAAAAAGAAGGAAAAAGAAAATGGCTACAGATAAAGCATACAAAGTCCTTGCTATTGCGCAAGGCATTTCAAACAATAAAGCAAAAGGACTCATAGATAGGGGACTTGTATATGTAGAAGATAAAAAGATAAAAATAGCAAGAGCTGAGATACATATAGATACTATTTTTCGCATAGAGTATCCTGATGATATAGAGATACTCTATCAAGATGAAAATATAATTGCCATCAATAAGCCTGCACAGGTAGACTCTTATGATATACAAGATTCCATAGAGGGTGCTGAGCTTCTACATAGACTAGATAGAGATACCTCTGGTGTTTTATTGTTAGGTAAAAATAAAGAATTCATACAGCAAGCTATTAACGAGTTTAAAAACAGAAGAGTTGAAAAACATTATTTGGCATGGGTGGAGGGTATTATTTATGAAGAGGTGGAGATAGATGAACCTATTTTTACCATCAAGAAAGGTAAAGCATTTTCTATGATAGACAAAGTGCGTGGGAAAAAAGCATATACTCTAGTAAAACCAGAAGAGATACAAGGAAAAAAATCAAAAGTAAATATAGAGATTACCACAGGTAGAACCCATCAAATCCGTGTACATCTTGCAAGTATAGGTCATCCCATAATAGGTGATGAGCAGTATGGAAGTCGTACACAGGCGAAGCGTGTGCTGCTGCACTCTTCAAAGATGAAGATACTTGATTATGAGTTTAATGCCAGAGAACCTAAAGAAATTAGACAATATAAATAATAATTTTAAGCCCAAGTAGGGTAAAATCGCAATAATATAACTAAGAATATAGAGGTAGTAATGTTTGATACTTTAACTGATAGTTTTAAAAATGCCATAGGTAAGATTCGTTTTCATGATGATGATAAAGCACTTAAAAAGGCATCTACTGAACTTAAGAAGTCACTACTTAAAGCAGATGTGCACCATAAAGTTGTTAAAGAGCTTGTAGCTACAGTTGAGATGGAGACAAAGAAAAATGGCATAGGTAAAGATAATTTTCTAAGAGCACTTCAAGATAAACTTACAGATATTCTTACTACAGAAGGAGCACCAAAAGGCTTTACTTTTGCCTCTAAACCTCCTACGGTAGTTTTGATGATAGGTTTGCAAGGGTCTGGTAAAACGACTACTACTGGTAAATTAGCTTATTTTTTAAAAGAGCAAAAAAAGAAAAAAGTACTTGTTATTGCTGCTGACTTGCAAAGACTTGCAGCGGTAGAACAACTTAGACAAATTACTTCTGGCATAGAGGTCGATTTGGTTGCAGATGAAAGTGCTACGCCTACGCAGATAGTAAAGCAGGGGCTAAAAAAAGCAGAAGATGAACTTTATGATGTAGTGCTTATAGATACGGCAGGTCGTTTAGCCATAGACGATGAGCTTATGGGTGAGCTAGCAGATATTAAAAAAGTGGCTTCTCCAGATGAACTTTTTTATGTAGCTGATGCTATGACTGGTCAAGATGCAGTACGTACAGCACAAACATTTAAAGAGAAGATAGGCATCACCGGTGTTATTCTCTCTAAGTTTGATGGCGACTCTAAGGGTGGTGTTGCACTAGGACTGACTCAGCAAGCAGGAGTACCGCTTAGGTTCATAGGTGCAGGTGAAAAGATGCCAGACCTTGAGCAGTTTATTCCTGATAGGATTGTAAGTCGCCTAATGGGAGCTGGTGATATCGAATCACTTGCAGAAAAAGCAGCTGCAGCTATAGACCCAAAAGAGGCGAAGAAAATAACCCAAAAAATCAAAAAAGGTCGATTTAACTTCAATGACTTTTTAGGTCAAATGGAGCAAATGAAAAAGCTTGGAAGCATGAAGTCTATTATGGGCATGATTCCAGGTATGGGCAATATGGCAAAACAGATAGGCGATATGGATTTGGAAAACTCAGATGAGATTAAAATGATAAAAGCGATGGTTTCATCGATGACACCAAAAGAGAGAGAAAACCCGGACTTGCTTAACAATACACGTAAAAGACGTTTAGCAGTAGGTGCAGGACTTAGTCAAATGCAAGTCAACCGTCAACTCAAACAGTTTAAAAATGCCGCCAAGATGGCAAAAAAGATGTCAACCAAAGGTGGCATGAAGCAGATGCAAGATATGATGGCAGGAATGCAAGGTGGCGGAGGGGTGGCAAATATCCCTCGCTAATCTTATGTAGGGTGCTGTACCATTACGGTACCAAAATTGCGACTCACAAACATCCACTTCCAAAACATCAGCTATCTTTACTAAGAAAGAACCTACGGAAGTGGAGAGTTTACTCCCACAAAAAGTTCATTTGTTTAAAGAAGATTTGTATTAAAACATAATCTATTCTTTTTTCTATGTTAAAAGTATGCATTTATGCAGATTATAGGTGGGAGTAAACTCTCCACTTCCGAGAGCTGTGAGTTCTTGTGTGGTCTCAGAATCATGGGAGCAAGATGTGTCTTTCTTGTTCTCATATATCATGGCTTCTTGACTTCCAAATGTAATTATAATGTAATTACTTAATAGGGAAAGAAAGGATAAATAATGTCAACACTCATAGCCATAGGAAAAGTTGGTCAGAGGATATTCAGCAGGTATTATCGACCCATATGAACCAAAAAGATGAAGCGATCTTGGATAATTTTTTAGATGACAGCGACCTTGAAGATAGCACATGGTAAAAAATCTGACTAGATTTGCCATAGTCTTAGTCAAGCTAAACTCAACTGTAGATTCTGAGATACAGAAAACCAGACCATGTATCATCATATCTCCAAATGAGATGAAAACACTTAAGACAGTTATCGTAGCACCTACTATCAGTGCCTAAAGTTCTTGACTGTGCCTCTATATTGTGATAAAATGACAACATATTGTCAAAAAGGAATCACTATGCAAGCGATACTCTATTCACAAGCACGAAACAATCTAAAAGCCATCATTGGCAAAGTATGTGATGATTTTGATGAGTATATTATCAGTACAAAAGATAACAAAACAGCGGTGCTGATATCGTATGAAGAGTATAGTGCCATGAAAGAGACTATGTATCTGCTCTCTTCTAAAAACAACAGAGATAGACTAAATGAGGCAGTAGATCAGATAGATGATCTAAAATTTACAAAAAAAGAATTAGATATATGATAGTCGGATTTTCCGATAAAGGATGGGAAGATTATCAGCATTGGATTAAAAATGATAAAAAAACAGTCAAAAGAATCAATACACTGTTAGAAGATATAAAAAGAAATCCAGATAACCCAAATGGACTTGGCAAGCCAGAAGGACTCAAAGAAAATTATAGAGGTTATTTTTCCAGACGTGTTACGGCTGAACACAGGTTGGTATACAAGATAATAGATGATTTGATAGTCGTGGCACAGTGTAGGTATCATTACTAATATTTGGGGGTTTGATTTTCTCTAACTACACTTAATAAAAAATTTATAATCTTTATGGTAAAATCGCGTTCCAAAAAGAATTTATGAAGTGTTGATGAGTGCTTTAGTCATTAAAAAGTAGTTGTCAGGACTTATTTTGGGTGTGTGACCCTTTACCTCAAGGGATGCAGACAATCAATTTAAATAGATGAAAAAATGAAGGATATGCAATGACAATGATTAGAATGACAAGAATGGGTAGAAAAAAGAAACCATTTTATAGAATAGTAGTAACAGACAGCAGAAAAAGAAGAGATGGTGGTTGGATAGAAGCGATTGGTCACTACAACCCAGTAAGCGTAAATAAAGAGCTTGCTCTTGATATGGAAAGATTAAACTATTGGGTGAGTGTTGGTGCTCAGATGAGTCCAACAGTTAAAAGACTAGCTGGATTAAAATAGTTTCATGGTTAAAGACTTCCTGCTCTCATATACCAAGCTTTTGGTAAACCACCCTGAAGATATCTCCATAGAGATAACCCAGATTGATGAGAATTTCGATGAGATTACTATTTTTGCAAATAGTGAAGACATAGGAAAACTCATAGGCAAAGAGGGAAGAATGATTAACTCTATTAAGACAGTTATATCTGCCGGCAAAGCAAAAGGCGGTAAAAATTACCGTGTAAATATTAAGGACACAGAGTAATTACTATGTTGTCTCTTCTAACTCAATCTTTGTATCTTACAAAGAAACTTAACTAAAACTTCAAATATGTCTAACGAGAACGCACTTATAGCCCAAATAGGTCGAACTATTGGTCTTTGGGGAGATTTAAAATTTCATCTCTATACAGACTTTCCAGAACAGTTTAAAGTAGGCAATATATATAAAACCGATCGTGGCAATCTAACCATTTGTGATATAAATTTCACACGAGGGATTATACGTTTTACAGGATACGAAAGTATTGATGCTGCAAAAAAACTTACAAATACCAAAATTTATGCCAACGAAAATCAAACCAAAGAAGATTGTAACTTAGATGAAGGGCAACACTTTTGGTTTGATGTAATTGGATGCGTGGTAAAACAAAGAGATGAAGTTTTGGGAAAAGTTAAAGATATTCAGCGGATGTCAGATACTGACTACTTGATTATTGATACTGATGAATCCTTATTTAAAATAGGTTTCAACAAACAGTTTTTAATCCCATATATTTCAAGATATGTTCTTAAAACAGATATAGAACAGCAAATAGTATTTACGCAAGATGCCAAAGAGATATTGGAAGCTAGCTAATGATAAAATTCTCTTTTATCACTATTTTCCCAAACCTTATTAAGGGATATTTTTCTGAAAGTATCTTAAAGCGTGCTATTGAAGATAAAAAAATATCTATAGATTTCTATAATCCTCGTGATTTTACTACTGACAAACATAATCGCGTAGATGCTCCTATGGTAGGTGGAGGTGCAGGTATGCTTATGACCCCGCAACCTTTAATGGATACATTAAAAAGTGTAAAAGAGACATCACCTAGAGCACATATAGTTTTTCTATCTCCTGTATCTAAAAGATTTACCCAAAATGATGCCAAACGTTTAGCCAAAAAGGAGCATATAGTTTTTGTTTCAGGACGTTATGAGGGCATAGATGAACGAGTAGTAGAGGCTTGTGCAGATGAACTGTTCTCCATAGGAGATTTTATATTAACTGGTGGTGAACTAGCAAGTATAGTGGTATGTGATGCTGTTGCTAGAAATGTTGATGGAGTGCTTGGAAATAGTGACTCTTTAAGTCTTGAAAGTTTTGAAGACTCACTTTTGGAAGCCCCCTCTTTTACAAAGCCTATAATTTATGAAAATAGTACCGTAGTTTCAGAGTTCTTAAAGGGTAATCATAGTAAAATCACGGACTTAAAAATAGGGCTAGCTTTGTGTAAAACAAAGTATTTTCGCCCAGATTTATACAAAAAGGTATAACAGATGAGAAATAGATATATTGAAAACTTTGAAAAAGCACAATTGGAAAATAGAAATATTCCTGAATTTAGAGCTGGAGATACTGTAAAAGTAGCTGTTAGAATTAAAGAGGGTCAAAAAATGAGAGTTCAAAACTATGAAGGTCTATGTATAGCCATTAGAGGGCAAGGTACAGGCAGAACATTCATGGTAAGAAAAATGGGTGCTAACTCTGTAGGTGTTGAGAGAATTTTTCCACTCTATTCTGACTCTATTGATAGCATTGAAGTACTTAGAAAAGGTAGAGTTAGAAGAGCAAAATTATTTTATCTTAGAGAGCTCAAAGGTAAAGCAGCAAGAATCAAAGAACTTCGTAGAAAATAATCTTTCTTTCTGCTTCATCGCATCTTTACGGGAGTTGACTCAGTCACTTACTGACGTAAGCTCCTTTACGGCAATCCGCAAATATACAATAAATCAGAAAGAAATTTAAACTTTCTTAAATTTCACTCCATAAACTCCCTCTAGCCAAAACTACTATAAATCAAAAAGAAATCTTGACTTTCTATATGTACGTTACTTTTCTAATTAAATAAATTGCTATAATAACTTTTAAATCTATTTAGGGATACTCCACTATGTTATCAGCCATAAAGAACAGATTTACATCGCTTTTACAACTCATATTAGTCATCATCTATATCATATTTGAAGAGTTGATTTGGGAGGGGATAGCTAAACCTATTTATGAGTTTGTTCACTCTCTTAAAATTTTGCAAAAAGTAGAAGTTAAACTTCATAATGTAAATGCTACTGTAATACTTCTTATTTTTGTTACCTTGCTTGCCGTAGTTGAACTTGCAGGAATTTATTCAGGAGTACTGTTCGTAAGCGGTCAAGTTTTACTAGGGGTTTCTCTCTATCTCTCTAAAATCCCTATAACCGCTTTTACTTTTTACTTTTTTAAAATTACTGAAGATAAACTTATGCAGTTCGGATGGTTTAAATGGCTTTATGACTGGATAATGAGAGGGATAGATTGGGTAAAGTCATGCAAAGCATATATCAAAATGATAGAGAAGTTGGCTATAGTAAAAGTTAGCATTAAAAGAAAAATTCAAAGTTTAAAACAAAAGTATTTTACAAAAAATAGCTTCTTCATGACAAAACTAAAATATCTCTACAGAACTATAAGAGAAGTATTGGTGATTAAATAAAGAAATTTTTTTAGTAAGACCTGTTCTTTATTGCTTGATTTGCTTCTCTGTCAAGTGTTTTAGCTTTCATATCAGCACGCTTATCATGTAGTTTTTTCCCTTTGGCAATGGCAATGCTTACTTTAGCATAGTTACGCTCGTTAAAATATATCATAAGAGGTACTATGGTTAGCCCGTCTTTATGCACCTTTATGTGAAGCTTTTCTAGCTGTTTTTTATGCAAAAGCAGCTTTCTTGGACTTCTTGTATCTGGACTATAGTGCTTGTGTGCAGTTTCAAGATATGCAATGTGAGCATTCATAAGATGCAATTCTCCTTGTATGAAGCGACAAAATGCATCCGCAAGATTAGCACGTTTGGCTCTGAGCGCCTTAACTTCCACACCAGCCAGAACAATACCTGCTTCAAACTTTTCAAGTATTTCATAGTCATGTCTGGCTTTTTTGTTTTGTACAATAATATTAATAGCCAAAAAGAGTCCTTTTTTTGATATAATTATAACATAGATGAAAATAAAAGTTTATTTATAGTAATATATAAAGTAACAGTTCAATATTTTAATTCTAAAGAGAAAATTAAATGAAGTATATAATTATAAGCATATTGTTAGTCATATCCCTTTTTGCATCAGAAGAGATAGGAATAAAATGGGAATCAAACAAAAATTGTGAAGCTTGCCATATGGATATATCAAACAAATGGGAAACTTCAAGACATGCTAATTCTCATTTTAGTAAGAATGATTTATTTAAAAAATCACTTATATATATTGTGGAAAAAAAGCCTACTTTAATTCTGGATGAACTTATAATAGATTGTGCAAAATGCCATAATCCAAGAGTTACAAAGAGTAAAATTAGCGATGAGGATAAATTGTCACTACTTATAGGAGACAATAATACAGCATATGCATACAATAAATCACTTAATTCTAAAAATATGCAGAATGGTGTTAACTGTGTAGTATGCCACAATATAGATAAAATTCATTTAGATAAAACAGTAGGTTCTAGAGGTATGCATGATATTACATTTGGATCGCAAGGAACCATGTTCGGTCCCTTTGCAGACTCAGATTCACCTTACCATAAATCTGAACAACGAGAACATTTTACAAACAATAGTCCCAAACTCTGTTTTGCCTGTCACTTTGGTGCAAAAAACCATCAAGGTCTTGAAGTTTATTCTACAGGTAAAGAGTATGATAGATTTTCAAAAGATAATAATGAGACTGTAGAGGGGTGCAGTTCATGCCATATGAGTGAAAAAAAGCAAGGTTTTGCTTCGAATTATGCCAAAGTAGGAGAAAAACCAAAAAGTAGAATGGTTAGAAAACATTATTTTGCTAGCGTAAACAATAGTGACATCATGGCTGATTATGTTGAGGTAAAAAATTCTATTCAAGATAATGAACTTGTGATTAATATTAAAAATAACACACCACATAAAATACCAACAGGTTATGGATTGAGAGAAATTACCATTAGTGTAAGCTATTTTGATAAACAGGATAAAGAGGTAGGAGAAGAGAGATATACTCTAGCTGCAAAATGGAAAGATGAAAAAGGAAATTTGACTATTCCATATCTTGCTAAGTCTATGGCGAGCGATACACGACTAGATGGGAAAAGTAACAAGAATTATAGGTTTTCTATTCCTAAGAAGGCAGCATATGGAAAATATAGTCTCTCTTATAGATTTATCGGTAAAGATATGGGGAAAATTTTAAATGTAACGGACACATTTTTTTTAAAAGAGTATATTTTTGATAAACAAGAGGTTCATTTTTAAACTATTGACTATTTCAATCTAAAAAATGTACTCCCACTACCAGAAAAAAACCACCCTTTTTTACCTAGTTTTTTTAGACTGGGGTATGATATTAGAGATGCTGCGTAAAGGTCATTTAGAACTACTGGATTTTGCACGGTTTTTAATATAGTTTTTGAATCTAGTTTTTCCCATCCAAAAAAGGAAGAGATAGCTATATTTTGTAAGAGATATTTTTTAAAATCTTTATATACTACTGCTGTGTTGCAGCCTATATTTGGTGTGTAAAGCTCTAGTGACAATATCTCCTCTTCAAAAGGTTCAACCATCTCTCCAAAGCCAGATACATTAGCTGATGGGTAGTTGTATATGAAAAAAGGGAGGTCTGCCCCTATAGTGCTTCCTATTTGAGCCAACTCTTTAGTATCTATTTGCAAATTGCAAACCTCATTGACCAACCGCATAAAAGCTGCGGCATCCGAACTACCTCCGCCTAAACCTGCTTGGCTTGGAATACGTTTTGTGACTACTACTTTATGTTCATGGAAAAAGTTTACTATATCAAGGTTATTGGTCTGCTCACTTAGTGCTTTATAAGCCTTGTAAATGGTATTTGACTCTAGTAGTACATCATTGCAACCTTCTATGGTAAAAGTATCGCACTTGCAAGGCTTAAAGACAATGGTATCATAAAGGTCTTCTACTCTCACAAACCTAGAAATCAGAGTATGGTATCCATCTTTGTGTCCAGTAATTTTTAAAAATATATTTACTTTTGCATGAGCTTTAATACTATACATAAACTTCCTCAAATTTTGGTATTCTATTAAATCTATATTTAACTGTTTCATGAAGTATTTCGATGATAGAGAAAAAGTTAGCTGTTTCTACGAGGTAGACACCATCCTCTTTCATCTCAAAATACTCTACAGAGAGCTTTTTACCTAATTCCATATATTCCCCCTCTCCAGTGTAAATATTGGAAGGAAGAGCCAAATTTGTGAATGGATCTAGGGACTTTTCATTATCATAGTAAAATCGTCCTTCATGGATACGGTGTAAACTAGAGAGTGTACCATCTACTTTTAGTTTATCTGCTATCAATAGGCCTAAGCTTCTTATGTATGTTCCTTCACTTACTTTAGCTTCAAAATGTACAAAAGGATGATTATAATTTAAAAGTTTAATATCATAAACAGTAGAAGTAATGGTTTTTAATTTTACTTCTTTTCCTTCTCTAGCAAGTTGATATGCACGTTTTCCATCTATTTTTTTAGCACAAAATTTTGGCGGATAGTAAGTTAATTTACCTTTAAAAGAGTGTAAAACTTCTTCTATTTTCTCTTGTGAAAAGGGTACGATTTCTTTGATGCTATCTACTTTTTCAATGTCTAAACTAGGAGAGTTGACCCCTAACCACACAGTAGCCCTGTAGCTTTTGGGTGTTTTGTCAAGATATTGAAAAAGTTTAGTATATTGACCAGTAGCGACTATAAGACACCCCGTAGCAAATGGGTCTAGCGTGCCAGAAAAACCTACTTTTTTTGTATTGTATTTTCTTTTTACATATCCCATATAGCCATTAGAAGTACGGAAGATAGGTTTGTTTACGACAAATAATCGATTCAAGGGCTTATTATCCTGCTTTTTACATATTTTTTGGAAGTGGAGAGTTTACTCCCACCTCCCAATTTAAACTAATTGGAAGTTTTATATTTTACTAATATCCATAACTTTGGGTGGGACTAAAGTCTCCACTTCCAAGAGCACTTATATGAATTGAACAAAAGAGCTTAAAATCTCTTTTTTATTCCCACCAAAATTAATCAAAAGTTTATATTCTTTCCCTGACTTATTGGCTGCTTGTACTCGACCTATGCCAAAGATTTTGTGCTTAACCAAATCGCCTTTTTTAAAAGTTGAAGCTTTAGTGATTTTAAGGCTTGTGTCTTGAACAAGTCCTGCTTCTCCTAAGAAACGGCTCTTGCTTATCATTTTACGCCGACCTTTATAAAAACGGCTATCAACATAACATAAAGTAAGATCTGATTTGGCTCTAGTGATAGCCACATACCCCAAGCGACGCTCCTCTTCCATATTGCACCCCTCTCCAAGAAGCGGGAAGAACTCCTCTTCTAGACCGATGACAAAAAGGTGCTCAAACTCTAAACCTTTTGCAGCATGTATGCTCATAATGGTAATAGCATTCTCTTCTATTTGGTCTTGGTCGCTCTGTAGTGAAATATCGTTGAGAAATTCATCAAGTGTAAGATTTGGATTATTAACAACAGCATCCCTAAAATACCCGTAAAATTCATCTATATTTAAGATGCGGTCAAAGCCATCAGCCATGCCTGCATAGTGGTCTTTGAGTTTGATACGCTCTTCAAATAATGTAATAAAGTTTTGAAGATTGTTTTGTATCTCATCTTGTAAAACTTTTATATCTTTAATGAGTTTAGTAAGTGAGACAACTACTTTTTTGCTAACTACCACAGGGAGTCGGTTTTTAATGCTTTGTTCTATATATTCATAAAGTGTAAGTTGTGCATCAAAAGATGCTTTTTTAAGTTTTTCTATAGATGCTTTCCCAATACCTCGTTTTGGCTTGTTAATGATACGCAGTAGTGAGAAATCATCATGTGGGTTGGCAAATACTCTAAAGTAAGAGATGATATCTTTAATCTCAGCACGCTCATAAAAACGCATGCCACCAATAAGCTTAAAGGCTAATCCCTCTTTACTAAAACCCTCTTCTAGAGAACGTGAAAGTGCATTTATTCGATATAGCACAGCTATTTCATCAGGGTTAGTGCCATTATCTATGAGCTTGTGTATTTGATGTGCAATGGCTTTAGACTCCATAGATTCATCAAGTGAGTGGAGTAGCTTTACATCTTTGCCATCTCCTTTATGTGAAGTAAGTTTTTTTCCTAAGCGTGTTGAGTTGTGCTCTATAAGGGTATTTGCTGCCTTTAAGATGGGGTTTGTTGATCGGTAATTTATTTCTAGTTTAACAGTTTTTGTATTTTTAAAATAGTTTGCAAATTCTAAAATATTACGGATATTTGCACCTCTCCACCCATAAATACTCTGGTCATCATCTCCCACAACGCAGAGATTGTTGTGTTCACTGCAAAGATGTTCAAGAAGTCGAAACTGTAACTCATTGGTATCTTGGTATTCATCAACCATGATATACTTATATCTATTACTAGTCTCTTTACGCAACTCTTCATCTTCATCAAGTATTTTATAAGTTAGCATAAGAAGATCATCAAAATCAACAAGATTATTTTCTTCAATATTCGTCTGATAGAACGTATAAATTTTTGCTATTTTTTTATAGTCAGAAAGTTCTGCTTTTTGGGTAACAACTTTAGGGGTAAGTAGTGAATTTTTATATTTTGATATTTCAGAAGCAATAAATGAGAGGTTTAAGTCTACTTTCAGTTCTTTGGCAATAGAGCGTATAAGACGCTTTTTGTCATCACTGTCAATAATGACAAAACTGTTTTTTCGTCCTAATTTTTCAATATGAAACTTTAAAAATAGCAAACCAAACTTATGAAAAGTGCATAAAAGAGGAGGGTAAGAAATTTTGTTTGACATAAGCTTAAATGCACGCTCACGCATTTCGCTTGCAGCCTTGTTTGTAAAAGTAAGTGTCAAAGTATTGGCAGGGTCTATGCCTACCTCGCTCACAAGGTATGCAAGTCTAGTAGTCAAGGTCTTAGTTTTTCCAGT
>JAUXGC010000137.1 GCA_030622375.1 Sulfurovum sp. | reverse complement strand
TAGCATATCTAATTCATTTTTTTGAACTAAAAGTTGAATATCTTTATCATAATTTGGATATTTTGTATTTAGTATCTGTGAGTTATTTGCAATAAGCCTCTTTTTTTCTTCACTTGAAAATGATCCACCATGTTTATGATATACAAATAAGTTAGGTACTAAGATATTTGTATAGCCTTGCCCGATTGCTCGTTGACACCAATCATTCTCTTCTCCGTATCCTTTGCCGAAAGTCTCTTCATCAAAAAAACCAATCTCTTTAACTAAATCATAGTTAACACCCATACAAAAACCTACGCCAGTTGGTAGTGGTGTATAAAAATCATTAGGATTTACTTCACAAAATACTTCATCTAGCTCACTAACACTTAACTCTTCAAAAATCTCATTGTCTTCTAGAAAGTTTGGGAAACTTGCAATGGTTCCTGCATTGGTAAATGGTGTTGTTGAGGCAATTTTAGAGGAGTTTAAAATAGGAAACATTAACCTCTCTATCCATGATGGTGGAAGTTCTGTGTCTGTATTTAAAATAACAAAATGATTTTTAACATCTTCTACTGCAAGGTTGACGCTTTGAACAAATCCAAGATTCTCTTTGTTGTCCATAAAAATAGCATTAGAGTGTTTTTTTAATCTTTTTTCAAGATAAGGTTTTACTTTTTTGTCTGGACTACAATCATTGACAACAATTAATCTGTGGGGAGATGAAGTGTTTTTTTCAAGACTATCAAAAAGAGCTTCAAGGTATTCGTATCCATTGTAGACAGGTATGACAATATCTATAATTGTATTATCGAGTGAGTATTCTTCTACATTAAAATTTTGAAAATACTCGTTAGGCTTAATAGTGACTAGGTTATCTGTTTGAGCAAGATTTTTTTTACTCTTCTCTTTTGTTTTTGTCAAAAGATACGATATTTCACCTCGTTTTAAATAGTAAAATACTTTTTTCAAGACTAAAGGATTTTTAATAACTGTTTTAACTATGGATGGTGCACTTCTTAGAAGTGATGAAGTGCTTGCTGTGATAGATAAAATCTTATTTGGCATCAACCTTTTGACTCTATTGCTAATTCTCATATCTTGCAGTTGTTGGTCTTTAACAATGATGGTCTCTTTAAAGTTTTCGATTTGCTGTTTCTGGTCTGTAAATACATCTAAGCCAACATACTGTTGTGACAAAACAAGCCCAGCAACTTCATTGAGCGTAGTGTTACCTATTTTAGAATACTTGGATGGACTCTTGACAATTTTTCTGTTTTTAACTTGAGCTACTATGCCAAAAAACCTCTCTATAGCGTGAGCCAAGGTGTTGTCTTTTTGTCCTTTTTCCTTTTCAAACTCCAGCTCTCCTTCTCTAAATAGACGCAGTATAGGCTCAAGTAATTTTGTATCAATCCAAAACATTGTACCTGCTGGGAATAGATACTCTTCACTGAATTCAAGTCCAGCTTTTTTGGTAAGTATTTCGATGCTAGAACTATTGCCATACGTATATCGTTGTGAATCTAAAATAGTATTTTTGCCTGTTACTATTCCTATATTTGGATTTTCTTTAAAGAGATTTAAAATATTTTTGACTATTGTATTGGAGCCAATGAGGTCAAAATAGAGTAGTTTTCTCCATACATTTCCAAGTGCACTATCTCCAGTTTTTTTAGTATGTAATTTGCAAATATAGTCATAGTTTTTAGTGCCAATCAGATTTAAAACCTCTAAAAAAGGCAAAACATCCCGACCTCTATTTTCAGTCATATAAGCCCTAGCATTGGGAGCATCTTCCATAATATGTATCACATCACTATCTGATGCTCCTTGTGGTACAGTAACATAGAGGTCATATTGTACTTCTAGCTTCTCCAAGTATCTTGCTATCTCTCTCCAGATATCGATATAAAAAATATGAACAACTATGGCTATACTGTTTTGTGATGATAGTTGCCTAGAAGGCTCTTTTTTAAATATTTTATTGTTAGCATATACAAGTTGTTGGAGTTGAGTGTTCAAAATTTATCTACCTTTTATTGTAAGTGTTGTTCTACTTACTGTTTTAATGGATATAGTTTTCATATCTTAAGTATCTTCATTTTATTCTCTAGCAAAAATGTTGAAAGATAGAGGGCTACATCGACAAATATGTTTATGAGTCTTACCAATAGAACTGAAAAAATGACAATATCTGCAGATATATTTATGTGCAAGTATGTGGTAATGGCTATAAAAGTAGCTTCTCTTATACCAAGCCCACCAGAAGCACCAGGAGTAACAAAACCAATAAGCCAACTAACAATATAGATACTCACGCATTGAAAAAATAGTTCAGTTGTAAAGTAATCGCTTTGATATTTGACAATTAAGCCTAGCATGATGCCTTGAAAAGCAACAGAAAGAGCTAAAAGTATATTCATATATACTTTTTTCCCAATGGGAAATGAAACATATAAAAACCGTAGTGATATGACTGAAATAATACTTGATAAAATCATCAATGCCAAGATATAAGAGGGTATGCTATTTGACAAAAAAGCAAAAAAAGCACTGGAGATAATAGTCCCAGTCAATAGTAAAAATGATAGTAAAACCGATATTTGTGCCATTTGTATCTGGGAAATACCAATTTTGGAGGATAACATTTGTCTGCCTATAAAGTGAAAAACATTTCCGGGCAGGTATTTTGAAATTTCTGTTTTGGCAAAGTAATAGTAAGAGGCTATATATGGAAATTGTTTGTTAGCATACTGTAGAAGCATAATATGCCATGCATAGATACCTGCAAGTATAGAAATAGTATTAAGGATTAAAAGAGCAGGAAGTAACTCTAAAAGCAGATAAAATTTCTCTATAAAAGAAGACCAAGTATACTCTTGAGATAGTTTATAAAAAACAAAAAGTAATCCCAATAGACCAAGGGATTTACCCAAAAAATAGGCTATATTTTTTAACTTGTCGCTATTCATAATATTTGTATCAAAAGTGATTTCATTGATACTTTTCTACCTTAATCTCCTCTAAAAGCTTTCTATTTACAGAAAGTAAGTCTGCTACAAAAGCGATGAGACCTGTCTGGAATCCCATACCCATAAGAACACCAGCAAGAACAACAGATTGCATATGTCCACTTCCATCACCTGTAATGTAAAAATAGAGGAAACGCAAACCAAGTAAAAAGCCTAAGCCAAATAGAATAGTTGCAATAGTCATAAAGAAATGAAATGGCTTATAGACAACAAAAATACGAACAATGGTTACCACCGATTTTTTAATATAGTTTGGAATACTTGAGAGTAGTTTTGAGGGTCTCAAATCTTCATTTGTTCTAATAGGCACAGAAGTGATTGCCATATTTCTTTGCCCAGCTTGGATGATTGTCTCCAGAGTATATGTATAGTTATTATATACATTGAGCTGCATAGCACACTCCTTGCTCATGGCACGAAAACCACTTGGTGCATCTGGTATATCTGTACTGCTAGCTTTTCTTACTACCCAAGAGCCGAGCTTTTGTAAAAATTTTTTAGCAGAGGAGAAGTGTTCTGTTTGACTTATAGGTCTTTCACCTATTACATACTCAGCACTATGGTTCAAAATAGGCTGTGTGAGTTTTGGGATATCTTTTGCTTCATACTGATTGTCTGCATCAGTATTTACAATGACATCTGCACCCTGTTTGAGACACTCTTTAATCCCAGCCATAAAACCTTTAGCCAATCCTTGATTGTGTTTAAAATTTACAATGTAATC
>JAUXGC010000140.1 GCA_030622375.1 Sulfurovum sp. | reverse complement strand
TATTAGGTTTTATGGGAACATCCATTATTTTTTCTTTTATTTTACAACCTTATTATGGGACTGAAGCCGTAGAAACTGTAACTGAGGTTTCTAAAACATATAGAGGTTGGTTATTTACTATGGCTTTTTTAGCCATTGGACTAGAATCTAATTTTGGGACATTAGCAAAATATGTACAAGGCGGAAAACCAATCTGGCTGTATATATCTGGACAAAGTTTAAACTTAATTCTTACATTAATCGTAGCTATATTTGCTTTTGGAGGTTTATTTTTTGAACTCAATTAAGTTAAAATATTTAGTAATAGCATGTTTATTTGTTCTGATTTTAATAGTTCTTAGTTCAACACAAGTTATACAAAAAAATAAAAAAGATAAGCTTGATACAACAGGTTATTTTTATACAGAAACAGAATATTATAAAAACATAAAATAAAGGGGGTCCTTTTGTATAATGTACCGAAGCCTAGAAAGCTATTTGTCTTCAAAAGCATTACGCTTCCGAGAAAGGAATAATACTGGTTAAAATGACTTGAAGCGAAGTTTATTTTGATATAATTTCACAAAAAAGAGCAATAGAGTGAAAGAATTTAGTTCAAAACTTATATTTATAGTGACAGATATTTTAGTCATATTTATCTCTATTTCAGCAGCATATTTTTTACGCTATCTTTTAGCAGACTTCTTTTCCGGGATAGAAAGTTATACTCTATCAAACTATACAAGTTTTTACCCTATATACTTTATCACTATCATTCTTTTAGCCTATGAAGGCATCTATACACATCGTTATGACTTTTGGCATGAAAGTAGAGTCATACTTAAAAGTTTAGTTTTTAGTTTCTTGATACTTCTTGCCTACTTAGCTATAACAAAAAGTGTACAAGACTACTCTAGGGCTGTCATAGCTTTTTCCTTTTTATTTATGGCTTTTTTCTTACCTCTATTTAAAAATATATGCAAAAAACTACTTTTCAAACTTGGTTTATGGAAACGAAGAGCAAAGATCTATAGTAATGATATGTTTTTGCAAGAAGAAATATTTGGAAATCATTATCTTGGATACGTTGATGCCAAACAAGATGCACCCAAAACTGTTTTTATAAATTCTCATAATGAAGAATTAGATACACTCAAACAGATCATCAACCAAGAGATATGTCAGAGCCATGAAGTGATCTTTATACCTCTTATGGATGATTATGACCTGACACACTCCCATATCTACAGACTATCAAATACACGTACAAACCTCATAGTATTTCAAAACCGTCTTAAAAGTAAATATAGACTATGGGCGAAGAAACTTTCAGACATTATAATGTCCATTATGATTTTTCCTTTACTTGTGCCGTTACTTCTCTTTATCACATACAAGATACGAAAAGAAGAGCCTGGAAGTTCCATTTTTTTTAAACAGGAAAGACTTGGTCAAAATGGAGAAGTTTTTGTCTGTTATAAGTTTAGAACCATGTTTGAAAAGAGTGATGATAAACTCAATGCTTACTTAGAAGAATTCCCTGAAGAAGTTGAGTTCTACAGTATTTACCATAAATACCAAAATGACCCACGTATCACTAAGATAGGTGATAAACTACGAAGAACTTCTTTGGATGAACTCCCACAGATCTTCAATGTCTTTAAAAACGAGATGAGTTTCATCGGTCCTCGTCCATATATGCTGAACGAGCAAGAGAAAATAGGAAAAGAAGTGGACACTGTACTTACAGTTAAACCTGGAATTACAGGTCTTTGGCAAGTCAGTGGTCGATCTGATGTAGACTTTCACTCTCGTGTGAAGCTTGATGTTTGGTACATCAGAAACTGGAACCTTTGGATGGATCTAGTTATCTTACTTAAAACGGTTAAAACAGTACTTGTTCGTGAAGGTGCTAGTTAAACTAAACCTAGCTGATTATAACGTATAATACTATCATAAAAATGAAGGCTTCTAAATTGCAAAAAAATACTCACTATACACAAGAAGATAAAATTGACCTGAGAGAACTATTTTCCATACTCAAAAAAAGAAAAAAACTAATCTGGTCAGTAACTACCCTACTTGCCCTGCTTGCATTAGTGTATATTTTCATAACAAAACCTGTATATGAGATAAAAACAATGATCGAAGTGGGTCAGATAGATGCACAACCTATTGATAATATCAATGATATTAAACAAAAACTTACATATGAATATCAAGTAAATGTTAGAGGGAAGGAAGTAGCACTTCCTCGAGTCAAGGCTATTTCAATTCCAAAAAAATCTAAAAGCATACTTTCACTCACTGTCCATGCCAACAATAACGAAGAGGGAATCAATTATATCCAAACGGTTATTAGTAAAATAGAGACTCAATACCAAGAAAAAACAAATGCTTACACAAAAAGCCAAAACGAATCCATACAGATTACCCAGCAAGACATAGTAGAAAACCGTATAGCTTTTGTGAATATGAAAAAAGAGTTGGATACATATAGCCAAAAGATCATTTCACTTAAAAGTGAAGATGCAGCACTTGCAGGAATATATGCTTTGCAGATAGGTCAGAAGCAGTCGCAACTAATTGAATTAAAAAAGTATATCTCAACACTAAAGAACAAAAGACAGGAACTAGAACTTTCCATTAGCCCATTTATGATAAAAGCAACTTATATAGTTGGAGAAATAGAAACCCTTGATAAACCCATAAAACCTCAAAAAGCACTCATAATCATAGTCGCCTTTATCACAGGGTTTATGCTCTCCGTGTTTTTAGCATTCTTTTTAGAATTTATAGGCGGGATAAAAAACGAAGAAGAAGCTGCATAGTATACATTAGAAAGCCCTCTTCCTTGACCGTAACGGCATTATCAATATGGTCTTTCATCCTGGAAGATTTTAACACACTTACGGGCTGGACGACATATTAGTGTATTAAGATAGAAGACCTACGATACAAAGATAATGCGTGACAAACAAAATTTACATAAAATAACTCTGAATGGATAAGAGTACCACTCCTTACCTACAATAAAAGAAGCAATAGTAGTTTTAGAAAATTTTGAACAATGCTCCCGAACTTAATGTTTAGCACTTGTAAGTTTTTGAAATTCTTCTGAAGAGGCTGATAATTCACTGTAGGTACCTCTACTTACAATTTTCCCTTCTTGAAATACCAATATCTCATCTGCATGTTCTATCGTACTTAAACGGTGTGCTACAATAAATGTGATCATTTCATCTTTTATTGATTCAAGTGCATGTTGAATGGCTTTTTCACTCTTATTATCCAGTGCGGAAGTGGCTTCATCTAGTATCAAGATTCCAGGTGACTTATAGAGAGCCCTTGCTAGAGCAATTCTTTGTCTCTGTCCCCCACTTAGATTTACACCAAATTCATCTAATACTGTATGAACTCCATCATCCATACTTTCAACAAAATCCCAAGCTTGTGCTTTTTTCAGTGCCAGCATCACCCTCTCCCCGTCAGTCTCACCCCCATAAGAAACATTTGCAAGAATAGTGTCCTGAAAAATATAAATACGTTGTGTCACATAAGAAATATTTTGATGTAGAGACTCAAGTGTATAGCTAGATATATTTGTACCATTGATATTTAGGTTCCCATTAGTTGGAT
>JAUXGC010000127.1 GCA_030622375.1 Sulfurovum sp. | reverse complement strand
CTTTCTTACGCACTTTAAGCACAAGATGTTCACCCTCACCTGTAAATTCATACAGGGGTATCTCTTCAACTGTAAAGTCACGCGGAGAGGAGTTAAATACAAATTCATTTTTGACGTTCAAAGGGTAGATTAGGTTCATGATTTTCTTTCTATATTTATTAATGGTATTTTAGCTGAAAGGTTATTAAATTACATATCTAACGGACTTGCAACCCTACCTTTATTCATCTCAGCTACAACATGAGTATAAACCATAGTTGTTTCAAGACTTTTAGACCTAATGAATATGCAACTGTCAAGGCAACCACTTATAGGCTTTCATAAAATTGATTTTTCTTCCAAAAGACTCAAGTTGTTTTTTAGTTCATTTAGTGAGAATACCCTTTTTATTTCCCACGATGCTATAATTATTCCATATCTTAATTGGCATAATAAGAAAATGAGCATTGACAACTCAGACTTGGTAGAGTATTTATTTACACTGAGATTAAAAGATGTTTAACAAAAACTAGTACCGAACAGTAAAACTGTCGGTAAAGATAAACTATAAATCCAAAATTTGTAACACTTATACATCATAAAATCATATATTTTTCACTTGATTTAGCATTTTTAGATAAAAAATGTATAATCACAATAAATGATATGCATAAGTTATCATAAAAAATTACAGCAAGGCTTTATATTTGAAATTCACCAACAAAAAAGCGATACTCTTTGACCTGGATGGCACACTCATCAACAGTTCACCTGCCTTGGCACTGGCGGTCAACCATATGCTTAAGACTTTAGGCCGTGATATTTTTAGTGAAGTTATTATACACGGTTGGGTAGGGAATGGTGCACAGATGTTGGTTCAGCGTGCATTATCGGGGCAAAGTAAGATAGATGAGAACCTTGACGCTGCTTTCTCTGCTGAGGCACTCGAGACATTTTTGGCTTTTTATGCACAAAATTTGTGTGTAGGTACGGTTACCTACCCTAATGTCCCCAGTACACTTAAAGCCTTAAAATCAATGGGTTACCGTTTGGCTATCGTGACGAATAAACCCTTTGCTTTTGTAGAGCCTATCTTGGAAGGATTAAAACTAACGGGACTGTTTGAACTCATTTTAGGTGGTGACAGCCTAGCTCAAAAGAAGCCAGACTCTATGCCTTTACTACATGTATGTGATACACTGGGTCTTACAGTAGAAGCGTGTGTGATGGTGGGTGACTCCAAAAACGATATGTTGGCAGCTAATACCTGTAGTATGCAAAGTATAGGTGTAACGTATGGCTATAATTATGGTGAAGATATAGGTTCTTACAATCCAAATGTAGTTGTTGATAACTTTGCCGATATTCTTAAAACATTTTAACTGAGACTATAATGATAAATAAAAAAGCAAAAATAGCCATCGTTGGTGGTGGTGTAGCAGGTTCCAGTATAGCTCTCTACCTAGGACAGCTTGGATTGAATGTAACTTTGTTTGAAAAAGAGCCAAGCCTAGTATGTGGCCCTCCTTTTTGCCATCTTCATGCAGGGGGTAACCTCTACCGTGAGATCTCGGACAAGCAGTGCATCACCCTACTCAAACAATCTATAGATTTTTTACGTTTTTATCCGTTTGTAGTTGACTATCGTCCAACAATCATTGTTCTTCCTACGAGTGACAGTGGTACACCTGATGCACTACTGCCACGTTTAGAATTACTAAAGGGTGAATACGAAGCATTCATCACTGCTGACCCAAACAACAAAGTATTAGGTGAAAGTGCTGACTACTATACACTTTATAATCGAGAGCAGATAGAGCTTTTGAAGCAACAGCCTGTCGTCTCTAAGCCACAAACCTGTGATGAATGGATGATACCTGTAGCAAAAAACATTGATCTGGACAAAGTACAGTTTCCACTCATCATGGTACAGGAATACGGTCTTAATCTCTTTCGTTTGGCTGCAGGTGCTTCATTGGCACTTGAACAACTAGATAGCGTCATATTACGTACCAAGACCATTGTTAGTAATATTCAAGAAGAGTGTAACGCTGATGGTTGGAGAGTCACCTACATCAAAGGTAATCAAACTCATCAAGAAAACTTTGATTACCTCATAAATGCTGCAGGGTTTAGAACAGGGAAAATAGATGATATGCTTGGTGCTCCGTGTAAACGTATGGTAGAGTTTAAAGCAGCCTATGTAAGTAAATGGGAAAAGTATGATGATACCCTCTTCCCTGAGATCATCTTTCATGGTGAGCGTGGTACACCACAAGGTATGGGACAGTTTACACCATACCCGGGTGGATACTTCCAGCTCCATGGCATGACAAAAGAGATCACCCTCTATGAAGATGGACTTGTTTCAAATACAGCACTAAGCTGCCAACCACAACTGGGTCAAAACTTCATTGAAAAAATTGAAAAATCATGGACTCAGGAAGAGACAAACCAACGCACAAAAAGTGCCATTAAGCATATATCACAGTTCATCCCTGACTTTTCCCATGCACAAGTAGGAGCCAAACCCCTCTTTGGTGCACAACAGATCCCTGGTGATGACCCTACACTTCGTGTAGCAGAGGTATCTTTCCCTGTCAAACGTTATGCCAGATGTGAGATCGTTAAGGTCTCTTCGGTTATAGACATGATAGATGCCATTGTAGGACAACTCATAGAACTTGGATATCTTACTAGACCTGTTCAGAGACAAAGAGATTTCTCAAATATGAAAAGTTTAAAAGAGAGTGATATTAAGCAGTATGCCCAGTCACTTAGTAAAGCACGAGATTATCCCCTTTCTCTTGCGAATAGAAATATGGACACCCCTTAATAACATATAGGGTTATTAGAGGTGCCCATAAGATACTCTTCTAAAGATCACTGGTTTTTGTCTAGGCTAGGCACTTTTTGGATATCTTGCAGAAGTTTATAGACAATTTGTGTATCAGTACCTACAATATTCCAGAGAGATTTATTTTCAACAAGTTTCATTAAAGTACTCACTTTAGATGCGAGTTTATGAAACTTATCTATCATATCTTTATTATGGGTTAAGTCAATATATTGGTTTACAAGAGTAGTGTAATTTACCTCTATTTTTGCCTTGCCCAGTGAAAATAGAAACAAAAAAAGATCACGAAACTGTAACTCTTGTATATCAATTTTTTTATCAAAACTCTCTTCAAAATCTATAAAATATAGTTTTTCATCTTTATATGTAATATTTTTTATCAGTGAACCACCATGAAACTTACCTAGATTGTGTAGGGCTGCCAGTTGAATGATAATGTTTTCAAATATGGCAGTGGAGTTGTCTAAAAGATTCTTTCTTAACAAATTTTGTACTGTTGGTCCACAATCTTCTATGATAAAATACTCCTTTGATACCTCTATAACCTTTGGGACGGGTATTGACAGATCATATAATTCTTGGATTTTTGATGACTCAAACTTGAGCGCTTCTTGTGCATTTTTATGTTCAACAGGTGTGACAAGAGGAATTTTAGTTAACATATATACGAAATGCTGAAGTAAGTTCGAACCGGTTTTTCGTGCTCTTTTTACCCAGAACTTTCTCCCCTCATATTCTATACTAAATATTTCTAACTTTGGCTCTTTTTGCAATCTCTCATCTATAATGGTTTTCATACTCTTCATATTATTTAAAAGCCTTTAATCCATGGTATTGGTTCGTTTTTTAGGGTATAGTTTTATATATAATTGTACCTTAATCGAAAGGAAGTGACACTTAATAAAGTAAAACAAACAGTATAGTGATAAAACTTTTAGTTTAGAAAAATCACTGCAAGGAAAAAGAGATTTTGAATATTAAAAATCATTTCAGCATCCACTAAAAGGTTAATTTTTAGTTTTAAAGTGGTGACTTTTACAAGGAAATCGTTCATCATTTTCAACAACTTCTGCAAACACAGTTAATGGGATATTTAACCCTTCTGCTATCTCTTTTAGCTTCTCAAACTCTTGAGGGTCAAACCCAATAAGCATTTCATACTCTTCCCCACTAAACCCTATATTATCGTTGATAGTTTTTAATATGTTAAGTCCATATTTATTAATATCTAATAGCTTGTTTGTATCACAGTAAAGTCCATCTGAGATATCCATCCCTACCCGTAAAAATGGTCT
>JAUXGC010000108.1 GCA_030622375.1 Sulfurovum sp. | reverse complement strand
TTATACAGCAAATGAAGCTTTGAAATCTTCAATAGCTTTACGCAATTGGGCATCTGTGTCATCAGAGATTTTCTTCTCATTTCTAATACTCTCTAAAATGTTTGCATATTTTGCTTCCATAAATGGCATAAGCTCTGCTTCAAATTTAGTCACTGAAGATACAGCAATATCGTCTAGGAAACCTTGGGCACCAGCGAAGATAATAACAACTTGTTTCTCAATAGCCACTGGAGCATAAGGTCCTTGCTTGAGGACCTCTACCATTCTCTGTCCACGTTCAAGCTGACCTCTTGTGTAGTCATCAAGATCAGATGCAAATTGTGCAAATGCTTGAAGTTCTCTAAATGATGCAAGATCTAGTCTAAGAGTTCCAGAAACCTGTTTTGTTGCCTTAATCTGAGCAGCACCACCAACACGTGAAACTGAAAGACCTACATTAATTGCTGGTCTAATACCAGAGTTGAACAAATCAGTCTCAAGAAAAATTTGCCCATCTGTAATAGAGATAACATTTGTTGGAATATATGCTGCAACATCACCTGCTTGTGTTTCAATGATAGGGAATGCAGTAATGGAACCAGCCCCCAATTCATCTGAAAGTTTTGCAGCACGCTCTAGAAGTCTTGAGTGAAGATAAAAAACATCACCTGGGTATGCCTCTCTTCCTGGAGGACGCCTAAGGATGAGAGACATCTCTCTATATGCAACTGCATGTTTTGACAAATCATCATAGAATATAACAGCGTGTCTACCATTATCTCTAAAATACTCTGCCATTGTAACACCGGCATAAGGAGCAAGGAACTGTAAAGCTGAAGAGTCTGAAGCACCAGCAGTTACAATAATAGTATAATCCATAGCACCATGTTCTTCAAGTTTTTTTACTGTAGCAGCTACTGTTGACTGTTTCTGCCCGATAGCAACATAGATACATACAACATCTTGACCTTTTTGATTGATAATTGTATCAATGGCCAATGTTGTTTTACCTGTTTGTCTATCACCAATAATAAGCTCTCTTTGTCCTCTACCAACAGGCACAAGCGCATCAATCGCTTTAATACCTGTTTGAAGTGGTTCGTGAACTGATTTTCTAGCCATAATCCCTGGTGCCTTCTCCTCAACAAATCTATACTCTGTTGTTTCGATTACACCTTTACCGTCAAGAGCTTCGCCGAGTGGGTCTACAACTCTGCCAATCATAGCATCGCCTACTGGAGTTTTAAGAAGCTCCCCTAGTCTTTTAACACTCATGCCTTCTCTAATACCGGCACTTGAACCAAGAATAACAACACCAACGTTTGCCTCTTCAAGGTTTAGGACAAGTCCTCTGGCACCATTATCAAACTCCACAACTTCACCGGCCATAACATTGTTAAGTCCATATACAGTTGTAATACCATCTGCGATACCTACTACTTTTCCTACTTCATTTATGTCGACATCAATCTCAAAATTTTCAATTCTCTCTTTGATAATTGAACTTATCTCATTTGCTTGCAATTTAACTGCCACTGATACTCCTTTACTTTTAGATAACTATAATGATTTCGTAATGAAATCAATTAGTTGTTCCTTAACTCTCTGCTTAGAGAAGTTAACCTCAATACCCAAATCATCAACTACAACACGCAATCCATCAAAATCTGTTTTTTCTTGTGCTATATTAATCGTAGAGCCTGTATATTTTTTAAGTGTCTTTTCAAGCCTACTTAACTCCTCTTCGGAGAGACTCTTTCTGCTCTGTAGTACACCGTCATACTTATTAGACTCTTTTTGCAAGTCTGAATTCAATACTTTTGCAATAGCAGGAATCAAGTCAAGTCTTCCATTTTCGCCTAAAATTTTAATAAAATTAACAAGTGTTCCATCTGCATCAGTACCAAGTGCAGACAAAATCATCTCTGTCTTTTGCTCACTTTTAATAATAGGAGAGGTCAATACCAACCGTATCTCTTCTGCACTGGTAGCCTCTGTTAACACATTAAGAACTTTTGCAACGCCCTTGATATCTTTACTTGCCAATGAGAGTGCTTTTACATATCTTTTAGCAATTAGCTCTTCCATCTATGCCACCTTCTTAGATATGATATCAACAACTTTAGACTCATCAATCATGATGTCGTCATTTGTAATATTTTCACTTAAAACTTCATTAATTGTTTTTCTCGCAGACTTTCTCTCTTCTAAAGACATTTTTTCTGCGAGGTTTTTCTCCATAAGAGCAAGTTCATTTTCATTTGCTTCTGAAATCTTTTGTGCCAAAAACAAAGCCTCGTTCTTAGAATCAACAATAATTTGTTCAGCTTTTTTGCTACTCTCATCTAAGCGAGCTTGGGCATCCCTTTTCTCATCTTTTGCTGCTTGAAGCTTCGCCTCTATCTCTTTAAGTTTTGTTGCTATACCCTCTCTCCTGCCTTTAAAAAAGCTTTTAATAGGATTGGCAATCAAATAATACAACAGTGATACAAAGATAATAAAGTTTACCACTCTTGGCAGAAAATCTGTCTCTCTACCTGTTTGTTCAAAATAACGACTCGACTCAGAATCTCCGCCACTTGCTAAAAGAATAGCAGGTACTACAAGCAAAGATAATAAGATTAATTTTTTCATATTCTCTATTTCCTTTCTTATAGTTTGCTAAATTTAGCTTTAAGAGTCTCTTTAAAAAGAGGCATTTGAGAAACAAGTGCTTTCTTGAGACTCTCCTTGCTTGAGGCTAGCTTCTCAATAAACTTTCCATACTCTTTATTCAGTTCGCTCTCTTTTGTCTCAACTCTACTTGCAGCTAATGTTTTTTCATCATCAATTGCTTTTTGTCTAATTGTTGCAGCTTCATTTTTAGCATTGCTAATATTTTCAACCGCCTTGGCATTAAGTTCATCACTATTTCCTCCAAGTCCTCTTGCTGCTTCTAAATTTTTTGCTATAGAGTTATCTCTATCATCCATAAACTTCACCAATGGCTGAAATAGCATCTTATTTAAAACAACAAGAAGGAATAAAAATAGAGCTAAGACAAACAACATCAATGATATGTGTATATCAAGCATTAAAACCTCCTCATATAATTTGATATTAGTCTATCATTTTGGAGATGAGTTACTGATTAAACCTCAAGATTTTTTTAGGAATGTTAAAAAGTTTTCAATATCTTTCTCATTAGTTAAGCTTATCTCAATACTTTTTGCTTTGATTTTGTATTTAAACGGCAGTGTATTTTTCAATTCATCCGCATACTTATCGAGCAGAGAAGGGATATAGACTTTTTTAGACTTACCCAATATATTGTCTTTATATGTTTGTATCATTTTTTCCGCACTACGAACACTCAGCTTCTGTCCAATAATACTATCTATAATAATTTTCTGTTTCTTTTCATCAATCCCTATCAGAACTTTTGCATGCCCTTGTGAGATTTTCCCATCTACTATTTGCTTTTGTGCATAATCAGAAAGGCTTAACAGACGCATTGTATTGGTAATTTGAGAACGACTTTTATGGACAACAGAAGAGAGTTCACTGTGAGTAATCTTGTGTACGTCTATCAACTCTGCATAAGAGTTTGCCAACTCAATAGCATTCAAGTTTTCTCTTTGGATATTTTCAATAAGTGCTAGTTCACGAAGTCTTACCTCATCTATCTCCACATCAGCAATTATAGCTTTAATGGTTGTAAGTTTTGCAAGTTTATGCGCCCTTAGGCGACGCTCACCTGCTACAAGAAGATAGCCGTTCTCTTTTTCTATAACTACAATAGGCTGGAGAAGCCCGTGCTCTTTAATGGAATCACTTAACTCTTGGAGTGTTTTTTCATCAAAATACTTACGAGGCTGGAAAGGGTTTGGAGTTATAGTGTCAACATTAAGTTCTTCAATGCGAGTACCATCTGCTTCTAGCTCAAAGCTGTCTATGCTGCTGAAATCCTTTTCATAAGCCTCTTCCACTTCAGACAAGATATCACCTAATCCCCTACCTAGTGCCATATCTAACCTTCTACAATAACTGTAGCTAAATTTTTATAAGCGATAGAGCCTTTTGAATTGACGGCATAACTTGTAATAGGCTTTCCAAAACTTGGACTCTCTGCTATCTTAATATTTCGTGGCACAACAATGCACTCTTTCTCTTTTTTCATATGAAAGAGTTTATCTTTAAAGTGATAACTCAAATCTGCAAGCACTTGTTTGGAAAGATTGTTTTGTTTAGAATACATAGTGGGCAAAAAACCTTTGATCTTAAGTTTTGGATTAATCGTTTTTTTCAACAGACTGACTGTATTTAGTAGTTGAGCCAAGCCCTCCAAGGCAAAAAACTCACACTGAATAGGAATAATAACTGAATCTGAAGCACTCAAAACATTAATGGTAATAGGTCCTAGCGCAGGAGGTGAATCTATGATAATGAAATCAAATTTTTTGGAAATACCTTTGAGCTTTTCTTTAAGAATAAGTTCCCTATTTTTCTTATTTGGGTTATAAAACTCTTTTTCTATCCCTACAAGACCAATATTGGAAGGGACAAGACTGAGATTATCAATATCTGTTTTAAGTATAACATCAGATATTTTTTTACTCCCTATCAGTACATGATAGATATTAAACTCATAAGTACTTCTATTGAATCCCAAACTAGTGGTTGCATTAGACTGAGGGTCGATGTCTAAAAGAAGAACTTTTTTACCTTTTTGAGCCAAAGAAGCTGCTAAGTTTACGGCTGTAGTTGTTTTTCCTACGCCGCCCTTTTGATTGGCTATACTTATTATTTCACTCATCGTAAACTATACACCTTTCTACCCCCTAGAATTAAAGAGCCATCTTCACACAAACTTGCATCTGCTAAGCTCTTTTTCTGGCTATTTTGATAGTTTTCAATATGAACTGAAAACTTTCTACTTAGTTCAAATTCTACCTCA
>JAUXGC010000069.1 GCA_030622375.1 Sulfurovum sp. | reverse complement strand
GGTACAGCGATCGCATCTTCAGACACTATGGCTGAACTTTGTAAAGGTAAAACCGTTGATGAAGCTGTAAAGATCACCAACATTGATGTTGAGATGGCAATGCGTGACAATCCAGACACACCAGCCGTTCCACCTCAAAAAATGTACTGTTCTGTTATGGCTTATGATGTTATCAAAAAAGCTGCAGCACAGTACAAAGGTGTTGATATGGAGAGTTTTGAAGAAGAGATTATCGTTTGTGAATGTGCACGCGTAACACTCTCTACACTTCAAGAAGTAATCCGTCTTAATGACCTTACAACTGTTGAGCAGATTGCTGACTATACGAAAGCAGGCGCTTTTTGTAAGTCATGTATCCGCCCTGGTGGACATGAAGCCAAAGATATCTATCTTGTTGACCTTCTCGAAGAGTACGAGAAAGAAAAAATGGCAAGTGCTGCTGATGCATCAACTACAGGTACCGAATTGGATTTTGCTAAAATGACTATCGTTCAACGAATCAAAGCAGTTGATAAGGTAGTAGATGACAATATCCGTCAAATGCTCATTATGGATGGTGGAGATATGGAAATTCTTGATATTAAAGAGAACGGTGAAAATATAGATATCTATATCAGATATTTAGGTGCATGTAACGGCTGTGCTAGTTCAAGTACAGGTACACTTTTTGCGATTGAGAACATTCTTAAAGAAAAACTTGATCAAAACATTAGAGTTTTACCTATCTAAATTTATCTTGTGGGCATTTTGCCCACACTCTACTTCGAAAACAATCTACCAATGCCTCTAAAAAGCACAATAGCCACATATAAGGCCAAAGTAAAGATTAGTGGGTGGAATGCTCCTAAACCATAAGCTCCTGCTGATGGAAGAGCTATTGCGTGATCTATGGGATGACTTAGCCACTCTTTGAAGTGCATACCAATAGCTAAAAACAAAAATAGACCAATAAATATCGTAAGTTCTTTTTTCATAATGATGTCTCCTGTAAAATATGGCACAATCATAACAAAATAATTACAATTATGATAGAGATTCTTGCAGTACATATACTTATAATAGATATAATACATACTTAACTTAAAAGGTGGATACCCATGATAAACAAAGAACAAATTCAAAAAAAACTCATACAGACCATTTATCCTGGTTTTACAAAAAATATTGTGGAGCTTGGTTTTCTCAAAGAGATTACTATCAAAGATGCTCAAATAACGATAGAGCTTGCCATTCCATCCTCTGCAATAGAAATAGAAAATCAACTTCGAGAAGAAATTATCAAACGTATATCTACATTGGGAGAATATGATATTGCTGTTTCTATTACAAAACCTAAAATACCTAGAGAAACTAGTTCTCATGGCAAAAATATACTGCCAAATATTCAAAACTTTGTGATGGTCAGTTCTGGTAAAGGAGGTGTAGGCAAATCAACCACTACTGTCAATATTGCCATTGCTCTTGCGCAACAAGGAAAAAGGGTAGGATTGCTTGATGTAGATATTTATGGACCAAATATCCCAAGAATGATGGGTATAGACGGCGTACAGCCTATTTTTCTAGGTAAAAATATCAAACCTATCATGGCACATAATATTCAAGTCATGTCCATTGGTTCTCTAGTCGAGAGAGGGGCTTCTCTCATTTGGAAAGGTGTCATGGTCACCCAAGCCATAGAACAGATGCTTGAAGATATCTTATGGGACAAACTAGATATTTTACTCTTTGACATGCCTCCTGGAACTGGAGATGCACAGTTGACCCTTGCACAAAGTCTGCCAGTCACTGCCGGAGTATGTGTTACCACTCCTCAGAAAGTAGCACTAGATGACACCATACGCAGTATGGATATGTTCACACAACTGCATATTCCCATCGTAGGACTTGTGGAAAATATGAGTGGATTTATCTGTCCCGATAGTGGCAAAGAGTATGATATCTTTGGAAAAGGCACAACCCAGCCTTTGGCTGATAATTATAATACCGAAATTTTAGGAGAGATCCCTATAGAACCCGCCATCAGAGAAGGAGGAGACAGTGGTCTGCCTATCACTGTTTTAGCGCCTAACTGTGAAACCTCTAAACGTTATCAGGAGATAGCAACTAAAGTTTGGAATGCCGTACTTAAAGTCAATGAAGAGGGTGGAGTGAATAATGAAGAGATACAGCCTACGATTTTTTAGTAGAGAATCTTATTTACTCATATTTCACAAAATATAAGAATTTTCTGTAAATTGGAACTTAGTTATATCTTTCTTAACCTAAGTCCAAGTTTCTTATTCTTGTCTTCAACCTCAAGCAAAAGTCCTTTAAACTTTTTATAAACTTTTATTTAATTGGTTATACTTAATGCTCTATAACCTTAGATACAGAGAATAGAGTCTCTAAAATTTTATATACAATCAAAACTACACCAAAAGAACCGACGACTACAAGAATTTCTGAAATAGGTGGATTAAAGAATATAAACTCTTTAACCATTTCATATTCACCATATTTCTCAAACCCTGTCCCAAATCTATTGCTCATAGGGTAGGCATTCCCTCCATAAACAAAAATATATCTTCCCAAATATGTCCCAACTATTACTGAAATAGCTCCAATTATTATCCATAATTTATTTGTATGTTTGTTGAATTCAAGGATAAAAGGTAATCCTATAGCAAAGAAAATATAAAGATAAAAAAAGAATTTAAATTCACCAAAAAGTATAATTGCACCCCAATTTTTATCGATAAAGAGATACGCTATTGCTTCATATATTGCAAGAAGTGCTATCATATAAAGGGCACTTACACGTAAAAGATTAATCAAGCTTTCAAACTCATCTTTAAGTTTATCCTTGTAGATAACCATAGAATATATAATCATAATAGCAATTGCAGATACAAATGCCGAAATAATAAAATAGAGTGTTAGCATAGGATAGGTAGTCCACAAATGTCTTGCAGTATTCATATCAAATAGCTTTGCCTGAATATAAAATTCAATAAAGTCAATAATAATACTTAACAATAAAATAGTAATTGCTATTTTTCTTACCCATATACTGTTTTTACTTATTATTAAGTAAATCTCAAATATTACAAACGGTATATATATGGCATAGAGTGGCAACATTAACCACATGCCTGCTCCAAAATTTGGCGTTAAAAACATCCATTGCATATGCAAAATATTTAAATCTGCCGCAATAGTAAAAAGTCCTCCAAGAACCATGGCTAGACCAAACGTCATAAAGCCTGCTGCTGTTTTTTTAATAACTTCTATATTAAAAATCTCTGCTAAAGCTACAAGAAATATAATAGCACTCCCACTATAAATCATATACATATAGTTCACAATATAAAGGGTCCAAGGCTGTTCTCTTTTTACCTCTCCTCCCGCACCGAATATTGCCTCTTTCATAGCATGGGCTACCTCTCTGCTCCCTGGGTTTAATCCAGCATCATGCACATTGGCTGTTAATAAAAAATATCTTTCGTGAAAAACTTCATATACACCATAAAACCCTAAAGCCAATAACAGATAAGCTATAAGCATTGTATTGTTAAAAAGTAACTCTTTGATTGAAACTTTATTAATTTCAAGACCTGCAACTACATACTTTTCCATTGTGAACCCCTTTTCTCTTTTGCTTTTTCAATAAGTGGCTTAAATGTTTCCCAAGTGTGAAGTGTTGTACTATGAGAAATCGAATTTTCAGCAAATCTTTTATCATTTTGAGGAAAGAGGTAGAGTAGTTTTGGAACCGTTCCCTCATTCTCTTTTAGTACAAAAAATTTACGCTCTTTTAGTAGTTTTACTAAGCTACTATTTTCATCATCTAAGTCACCAAACAGACGTACTTTTGTTGGGCATGTGGCTTGGCATGCCGTAGTTGTTTCACCTTGAAGTATTCGTGTGTCATAACAAAATGTACACTTATCTACTGCGACATATTTATCATCTACAAACCTCGCATCATAAGGGCAAGCTTCCATACACCCTTTACATAATATACATTTATCTTTGTCTACCATCACCAAGCCACCTTCTGCAAAATAACTAGCTCCTGTTGGACAAACATCGACACAAGGTGCATCTAAGCAGTGGTTACACTGAGAGGGATAAAAATTAGAAAAAGGTTTTCCAAAAATACTTTTTTCTGTTGTTCCCACCCATATTCTCTGCTTATCAGCACCTAGCTGAACGCCATTTTCATATTTACAAGCAATTTCACATGCTTTGCAGTTAATACAGTTTTGATAATCTAATGCCATTGCAAAATTCATCTTATACTCTCCTTACGCTTACAATTGTCTCATGCATTACTGCACTACCAAAAATAGGTTCCATAATATCTTCAATAATCAAATTATCGCTGGCTCCATTGCGATAACCAAAAGTTAAACCTGTACTCTCTGCCCCAAAACCATGCACATAAAACACAACTCCTGGAATAATTTTATGTGTAGGGTATGCCTTAATTCTAATCTTCCCTATTCGACTCTCTACCTCAACGATGTCTCCATATTTAATACCTTTTTTCTTTGCTTCTATTTCATTTATCCACATATAATTTTCTCTCATAAGATCCAACAGCATCACATTATTTTGTGTTGAATTTTGTGTAAATTGCGCATGCCTTCCTGTAATAAATTTAAACTTACCTTTTGGGGTAGCAACGAGATAGTCATCTTTCCATGTTGGCATAGTATCGACACCTTTTTTCTTCATAAAGGGCAAAACACATTCCACTTTTCCTGAAGTTGTTTTTAGCTGCTTCTTAAGTGCCGCTATCTCTTTTTCATTTACACAAGTATCCTGATAAACATCTTCATTTTCTTTACCTTTAGAAACACTATAATATCTTTTATCTTCTGGGTAATGTTCATATTCATTGTCAGATATTTTTTTAAAATACTCTTTCATTCTGGGATAATACACTCCCTTATCTTTTAAAATCTTATATGCCTCTTCACCATGGCTACTTATCATCAAGTGCTTATTAATTTCCTCTTGGGACACCCTAAAAGCATCTGCCAAATCAAATCCATCCTCAAAAAATACCTTTTCTTCTCCTCTATCTTCAATCTCACTTTGCACATCTTCATCATACTTTTTAGTAATTTCAAAAAGTGGTTTAGCCAATTTCTCACTTAGTCCTCTCATAATTTCAATAACTGGTTTAGACTCATAAAGGGGTTCTATCACTCTATTTCTTAGTGCAATAGAGGGCTGAGGTCCTCCAAAAGACTTTACAGGATCCTCTCTTTCCAAATAAGTACACTCAGGAAGAACAACATCTGACATCATCACCGTATCGCTTGGCATAGTATCTATGGTAACAACTAGCTCCATTTTCTCAAACATTTTTTTGGTCTTTAAACTATTTGGAACACTCAGCATTGGGTTTTGTTTATAGGTGAACATGCCTCTCATTGGGTAAGGTGTTCTATCTTCTGCAATCATATTCCTAAAACCAATCCAAGTACCACTTCCGCCGACAATTGCCGCTTCTTTCTTGTCTATCCTTGATTTGGCATTAGCATACATTGGAGGATTAGCTTCATGTTGACCTAAAGGAATTTTCTCTCCAAATACAATACCCCCTTTAATATCAATACCTCCACCTAATGCACTGAAAATAGCTTGTGCTCGTCTAAGTTGAAAGTCATGCCTACTCCATGTTGTTCTTCTCCCCTGATAGTATATGGCTCTAGGTGCAGCTGACATAAAGCCTCTAGCTATTTGTCGAATACTATTGGAACTAATGCCAGTAATTTCTTCAGCCCATTCAGGAGTATATCTATTGCTTAATATATGCTCTCTATACTCTATAAAACCATTTATATTTTCTTTTACAAATTGTTTGTTATATAGCACTTCTGTTAGCACAACATGAGTTAATGCCAAAACAAAAGCTAAATCTGTTCCAACTTTTATGGCAAGCCACTCATCGGCCTGTGCCGCAGTATTAGTATATCTTGGATCAACAACAATAAGCGTTACTCCCCGTTTTCTAGTTCTTTTAAAAATATCCATTGTATCTGGAGTAATAATTGCTTCAGCTCTATTTGCTCCTGCCATAATAACATAGTTAGCATTTTCCAAATCAGCTTGACCATAACCACCGATAGTCAAGGCGTATCCAGAGACAACCGTTTGCAAACATATAGAAGCATGATTTACAAAGTTGCTTGAACCAAATTTATCTGACATAAATGCACTAAAGGTATGCTCTGCCATCCCTTCGCCTGAACAATAACCAATACAAGAGCGATTATCTTCTTCTTCTTCAAGAATTTTAGACAACCCTTTAAACTCTTTTGTGCCATGCAAAATTGTTTCATACGCTTCATCCCATGTAACTCTTCTAAATTTCCCCTCACCCCTTTTGCCTACTCTAACAAGAGGGTATTTAAGCCTATCTGGGTCATAAAGAGCATGCACTCCAGCTACTCCCCTTGGGCAAAGCATATTTTTAGATTTTGGGAAATAGGGATTTGGATCAAGCTTTTTTACAATACCATCCTCTACGCTAGCTATTGCAGCACACTTGTTTACACACATTTCACAAAGTGTTGGGATTTTCTGTAATTTAGGATTTGACTCTGTCTTTCTTAAATTAAGTCCAACTATCTTACTTTTATCTTCAGAATCGACCAATAAGCCAGCAGCTCCGGACACGCTAACAACTGTTAAAGCTGCAGACCCCTGAAGAAAACGCCGTCTAGATATTTCTATTTTCATAAGTATCCTTTATACACTGAATAACTATTAGCTATTTTAAGGGAAGTTAGCTTAAAATAAAATAAGTATATATTCATAAAATAAGTATTTTTGACTTAATGGTAAAAACGGGGGTCTAAAAACCTCTTCAAAGTACGGTACAATGGGTAGAAAATAAGGAAAAGTTACAGATGGC
>JAUXGC010000184.1 GCA_030622375.1 Sulfurovum sp. | reverse complement strand
TATATGTATAAACATTTAAAGCTCCTTTACTACTGCTATGCCAATTCTTTTATGCTATGGTCATCTCATTTTCTATATCCAAACCATCAACAATAACTGTATTCCAATGCTTTTTATTTATATGGTATTTTGCTAAATAGATTTAATGGGAGAAGTTAAGAAATTGCACTGTGGAAGGCTACACAACTATCTTCTAAAAGATAGTTGTGTAGTAAAAATATTTATTTTATAGATGCTTCATACATTTTAACACCTTTGTTCATCTCTTTAAGAAGAGGGATGTTAAGCTTTTCTGCTTTTAGTAGAGCTTCATCAGAGATATTTGCATTTTTTACGATAGAGCTATAGTCTGCCCATAATCCTTGCACAACTCCTAGTTGTGTTTTAATGCCTGCATTTTCTGTACCTGCAATCAAACCATCAAGAGTTGTCTCAAATAAATTTGCTGTTTTCTTAATATTTTCTGTATTGTCTTCTGCATCAATGCCATTAGCAATTAGAAGCAACTCTTTTGTCATCTTTTGAGTTAACATTCTCTGCTTTCCTGCAAGATTTATTGTTTTTGCCATCTCTGGATCTAATGTAGAGCCACTTGTTTTAGCATACATTTGTACTGCCATATTCATATTTTTAAGCAATGGAAGATTTTCTGAAGCAATAGCCCCCAAGATATCCTTGCCAGACTCTCCAGCTACAACTTTATCAATGTTAGCTTTAAAAGGTTTCCATAAATCAGCTACTTTTTGAAGTTGTGACAAAATATCTTTGTTTTGAGTTTCCGGTAAGTTAAGAGTAGTATCACCTGCTACCAGTCCATTAAGAGTTTTATCAAACAGAGCTGCTGTTTTAGTAAGACTAGCCGTATTGGCTTCCACATTAATACCTTTGGCAATAAAGAGTGCCTCTTTGCTCATTTTTTGAGTTAACATCCTCTGCTTTCCTGCAAGATTGATAACATTACCACTTTGTTGTTTAACCTGAACTGCTACACTTGGAGCCTCTGCTATTGCTTGAGTAGTTGCACCCAAAGTCAAACAGACACTAAGTGCTGCTGCTGAAAATAATCTTTTCATATTGAAATCTCCTTTTTAATTTTATCGCACAATTAATCTATCATAAATGAACTTAAAAATTACCAATAATAATAACTTAGATTTTATATAATTATAACTCTTTTATTGTCTCATCGAAAGGGTAGTCATATGTTGTACCTTTTTTACTGAGTATATATTGACCCAATCTGTAAAAAGTTATTCTAAATAGCTCAATGATTCACGATAATCAATGTCAATTTTTTTGCCAAAGGAAGTTTAGGTCTAAGCCCTTCTGAAGAGAGTCTTCTCTAGCAATACCTATTTTTTACATACTCTAATGCTTCCTCTTTATTACAAATGCTTCCCTCAATCTGTAATGCATATACTGCATTTAAAATCTTTTTAAATTTAGGTGAAGGGATTAACTCTAGCTCCATAAGGTCTCTACCTTGCAAGAGGTTGTCTAGTGGTCTATTTTCTACTTTTAAGTGTTGTGCTTTTTTAAGTAGCCACTCTCCTGCTTCATACTTACCCAAAAGTGCCTCTGGCGTAGTTCTACCTAAAAAGTCTGCTTTAGCTACTGTGACTAACTCTTCTATGTTGACTTTTGTAGCTAATTTTCTAATGGCTTTATCTTTAGACTTTGCAACATAAAATTGTGAAGGCTTCAAGTGATGTTCTACTAAAGGTAAAATGCTCTCTATAAAACTATGTTCATTTGTCAATCTAAGCATAAAACTTTTTGCAAGTTCTACACCTGTATGCTCATGTCCTATGGCTCTTATGCGTCCATCTTCTACGGTAGTAGCAGTAGCTTTTCCAAAATCATGACAAAGAGTAGCAAACATATGTTTTAAGTTCTGTTTTGTATCTCTACCCAACTCTCCTGCCATCACATCAACACAAAGCATAGTGTGCACCCACACATCTCCCTCTGGATGCCATTTTTTATCTTGAGGAGTACCTATGATGGCTTGAAGCTCTGGAAAATAGTCCAAAACAGCAAGTTCACGCATAAGTTCAAACCCTACTGATGGTTTAGGAGATTTTAGAAGTAACTTAACAAACTCTGCATATACACGCTCTTTTGGCAACTCTTCAAGCAGTCCATCTTTAACCATTTTAATACATAAATCTTTAGTTTCGGGTGCAAGAGAGTATCCAAATCTTGCACAAAACTGCACTGCTCTATAAACACGCAGTGGGTCCTCTATAAATGAGGTATCATTTATATGTCTAAGTAATTTAGCATTCACATCTTCTTGGGCATTAAATGGGTCTAAAAACAGCTTTTTAGCTATATCGTACCCCATAGCATTAACAGTAAAGTCACGACGAGCAGAAGCTTCTTTAAAGCTCATACTACCATCAGTCTCTACTTCAAACCCTCGATGCCCTTTACCAACTTTACACTCTAAGCGTGGGAAAGAGAAATCATACTCTTCGTCTTGGTAGTGAAGTTTCAGTACACCAAAACTTTGACCTACTAGATTGACAGAGCCAAACTCTTTTAGTATTGCCTCTAACTGCTCCACATCATCAAGCCCAAATACCTCTATATCATAATCTTTTATAGGAAGTTTTAAAAAATAGTCACGCACTGCACCACCAACAACTATGGCTCTAGCATTATGTTTAAGAAGTGTTCGAGATATAGTTTTTAAGATTTTTGGCAGCTGCATGACTCTACTCTTTTTATATGATTATAACTTATTTTCTACTATTTTTATTTCAAACATATAAATTTAGTTGCAAAAATAGATTTTCTAATTTTTTCCAAAAAATATTTCCATAGACAAGAGTAAAATATAGTTAGGTTCAAAGTC
>JAUXGC010000012.1 GCA_030622375.1 Sulfurovum sp. | reverse complement strand
TGTTTGCGTTTAAATGCGTGTGAGCCGCGTAACGGAATTGCTCAGTCCGACATGCACATAGCCCCGACTACTCCAGTCGAAACCAAGTCATCCCCATTTAGAGATATGTGGATTTTAACACTTTTGGATTATTTTGTCAATAGCTAAATTATACCGTTATATCTTAAGGTATATAATGATATGATTTTCGTTATATATTTGAGTATATAAGGAAAGAGATGGAACTCTCATCAAAGTTAACTTTGGAAATGTTGGGCAAACCTTTTTTGTTGGAAAAGCGTATCGAATTGCTTCATGCCATAGTGGAGCACGGTTCCATATCTAAGGCAGCAAAAGCAGTACCCATGAGTTATAAAAGTGCATGGGAAGCGGTAGATACCATGAATAATCTTTCACCAAAACCCATTGTTTATAGAGAAATTGGCGGAAGAGATGGTGGAGGCACAACTATCACTACTTATGGATTAAAACTTTTAGAAAATTATGCACTGCTCAAAGAAGAGCATACGCGTTTTTTATCTAGATTATCAGAGTTAATGGACATCCAGAGTGGAGCATTTAACACTATAGGAAGACTCTCTATGCAAATCTCTGCACGAAACCAAATACAAGCTAAAGTCATTTCCATAGAGTCTAAAGAGATAAATTCTAAGATACATTTGAGCTTAAAAAGTGGACAGACTCTTATGGCTGTTATAACAAAAGAGGCAGTTGAAAACTTGCATATAGAAAAAGGTCAAACTATTGTTGCTATATTTAAATCAAATGCAGTTTTGCTATCTAATTTGAAAAATAAAGAGAGTGGAGAGAACAGCATAGTAGGAGTGGTTGACAAGATAGATGTAGATATAAAAAATGCTAAAGTGCTTGTAGATATAGGCAGTCACAATAAAATAGTCTCTGTAATACCAAAGTATATGTTTGACAAGATGAGTATAAAAGAGGGAAATAGTATAGTGGTTACAGTAAAAAGTAATGATATTATGTTAGGAAAATAGAAGATGAAATATATTATTATGAAGACAACATTACTATTTATATGGAGTTTGGCAATATTGGGGGCAGGAGAGATATCAATAGCTGTAGCTGCCAATGTCAGTTATGCTATAGAACCACTTAAAAAAACTTTTTATATTTTGCATCCTGAGACAAAAATACAAGTAATACTTGGAAGTTCAGGCAAACTTACTGCACAAATAAAACATGGTGCACCTTATGATATTTTTATGTCAGCAAATATGAAATACCCTGAAGCACTTTATGAAGAGAAGATAGCCATAACCAAACCTTTAGTCTATGCACAGGGAGCATTGGCATATTTGTCTGTTAAAAAACAGGATTTCTCCAAAGGCATGGATATCTTAAAAGATAAAAATATTGAAAAGATAGCCATCGCCAATCCTAAAATAGCGCCTTACGGCATAGCAACAATAGAAGCCTTAAAGAGTGCAAACATATATGAAGAGATAAAAGAAAAATTTGTTTATGGAGAGTCCATCTCTCAAACTGTTGCTTATGCAACTACTGCTGCAGATATTGGGTTTATAGCCAAATCTTCTCTTTATAGTCCTCAAATGGCACACTTTAAAGAGGGAATTCATTGGAGCGATGTAGATGAGACGCTATATACGCCTATCTCTCAAGGCATAGTAATACTTAAGAACGGAGAGGGAGACAGTGAGGTAAAAGCTTTTTATGAGTTTATGTTGAGCAAAAAAGCTAAAGATATATTGAAGAATTTTGGGTATAAGGTAATTAAATGATAGAAACACTTGACTTTGCACCTTTTTTACTCTCGTTTAAGCTTGCAGGAGTGACAACTCTTATTTTGTTTATTGTCTCTCTACCTTTGGCGTGGTATCTTTCTCAAACTAACTCTAAATCCAAACCTTTTTTAGAAGCTGTTACTGCACTGCCCCTTGTACTCCCTCCCTCTGTTTTGGGATTTTACATCTTAGTGGTGTTGTCTCCAAACTCATCAGTAGGAAGTTTTCTTGAAAATATTTTTGGCATCAAGTTGGTTTTTAGTTTTGCAGGACTTGTGGTTGCTAGTTGTTTTTACTCTCTGCCTTTTATGGTGCAGCCTCTGCAGAGTGGATTTGAATCACTCAATAAACATATGTTGGAAGCATCTTATCTTGCTGGAAAAAATAAATTTCAAACTATTTTAAGAGTAGCGTTGCCAAATATTAAGCCATCATTGATTACGGCACTTATCATTACTTTTGCACATACGGTAGGGGAGTTTGGTGTGGTTCTCATGGTGGGGGGAAGTATACCAAATGAGACAAAGGTTGCCTCTGTTGCCATATATGAAATGGTAGAGGTCATGGAATATGGTAAAGCACATATTTACTCTGCCATCATGGTAGGTATCAGTTTTATGGTGCTTTTATCTGTTTATCTATTTAATCATAAACAAAAAACAAAGATAGGGTTAGCCTAATGATAAAAATAGACATACATAAAAGTCTTTATGGCTCAAATGGCAATATGGAGCTAGATGTAAATCTAGACATAAAAAAAGGTGAGTTTGTGGCACTGATGGGGCAGAGTGGTTCAGGTAAAACGACACTGCTTAGAATTTTGGCAGGTTTAGAAAAAGCAGAAGGTAGCATTGTTGCAAATGGTATCTCTTGGCAAGGCATGCCCCCTCAACTTAGAGGGATAGGTTTTGTCTTTCAGGACTATGCCCTTTTTGAACATATGACAGTAGAGCAAAACTTACTTTTTGTCAACAAAGACAAAGAACTTGCTTCTCAGTTGCTTGAGATGACAGCGTTAAAAGGTTTGGCAAAACGAAATGTACAAACTTTAAGTGGTGGACAAAAGCAAAGGGTAAGTTTGTGTAGAGCTATGATGAAAAAACCAACACTCCTGCTTATGGATGAGCCACTCTCTGCACTTGACCCTACAATGAGAAGCAAACTGCAACGAGAGATTAAGCAACTGCATCTTGCTTTTGGTACAACGACAATTATGGTTAGTCATGACCCCTCAGAAGTTTATGCTTTAGCAGATAGGGTTTTAGTGCTAAAAGAAGGAAAAATTATAGAAGATGGTGCATCAGATAAAATTATGGTGAACAAAAACGGTAGCATAAAAGTAAAAGTTTTAAATCTTTCATTAATAACAAACAGAACAGTAGCTACTATTCTGCTTGCAGGGGAGCTTGTTCAAGTTGAGGTTGACAATAGTGTCAAGATAGGTGACACTATCGTCATTACTTTAAACTCTCAAACCCTTGGGCTATAAGCTCTTTTTAGATGTATTTAAAGCCCAAATAATCCAAATAATCCCTATGATAATGCAAGGAATTGAGAGCATTTGACCTGTAGTAAAAGGCAAATCAGTAACATATGAAGCTTGTCTTGCTTTAACGTATTCTATAAAAAAACGTGAGGTAAAAACAGTTACAAGAAATACCCCAGGAAGTATTTTAGTAGCAAAAAGTGGACTTATTTTACGATATATGCTCAGAAGCAACACAAAAATAACAAGATAGGAGAATGCTTCATATAGCTGTACTGGGTGTCTAGGTATCATATCGATACGCTCAAATATTATAGCCCAAGGGAGTTGGGACGGTTGTCCTAATATTTCAGAATTGAAAAGGTTGCCAAACCGTATAAAAGCAGCAGTTAATGCTCCAGGAATAGCAATCCTAGAGAGAAGCCACGTGTAAGATTCTTTATGACGTTTTGCAAAAATATACAGGGCTATAAAAACACCTATAAGTCCACCATGACTAGCGAGTCCACCTTTCCATACCTTAAATATCTCTATAGGATTACTAAGGTAAAATTCTGGCTCATAAGCAAGACAGTGCATCAAGCGTGAACCTAATACGGCACCAATCAGAACATAGATAAGTAAGTTATCAAGTACAGCAGGGTCTTTTCTTTCACGCTTGTATATCCAGTTGAATATCATGAGTCCAAGAAAAAAAGAACCTACAAACAGAAGCCCATACCAACGAAGCTGTATAGGTCCTAACTCTAAGATATTAGGGTTGACATTCCATATAAAGTGTTCCATATAAATATACCTTAATTGTAATTATTGGCATTATACTTTAAATTCTTTAATGGGGTATTGTAGTTGTATATCTAAATAACTCAAAAAATATTATCTAAAAGATGATAGAATGTAGAAATATATATTTTAAAAGGAAAAGTTATGACAACGATATTTGATATGTTTTTAGAGACAGAAGTGCCAGAGGATGAACTCATAGTTTCTCGTACAGATTTTACTGGGCAGATTACGTATGTAAACGAGACATTTGCAGAGATTTCTGGATATTCTCCCGAGGAACTTATAGGTAAGCCACATAATGTCATCAGGCATCCAGATATGCCAAAATCTGCTTTTGCTGATTTGTGGGAAACAGTAGAAAGTGGAAAAACTTGGACAGGATATGTGAAAAACCTTCGTAAAGATGGTGGGTACTATTGGGTTTTTGCAAGGGTGTCTACTGTGATAAAAGATGGAAAAGCTGTAGAGTATAAATCTGTAAGAGAGCCAGTTTCAAGAGAAAAAAAGATAGAGATACAAAACTTGTACGATAAACTGCGCGCAGAAGAAGAAGGGATAACAAGAGTTGTGCTTTATGCGAAAAATGAGAATCTTGAAGCCATAGAGGTGCTTGAAGCGTAAACGCTATACCATGATTATCTACATACACGGTTTTGGTAGCCATGGGCTTGGAAGTAAAGCCAATGCTTTTAGAACTTACTTCAAAAGTAAAAGAGAGCCTTTTCTGGCTCCCTCTTTGTCATACATCCCAGACTTAGCCATACAGACACTCGAAGAGTTGATAATGTCTTATGAGAGTGTCAAACTCATAGGTTCCTCTTTGGGTGGATTTTATGCCTTATATCTTGCCAAAAAGTACGGACTGAAAGCGGTGCTTATCAACCCCTCTATCTATCCGCATATTACACTAAAAAGAGTTTTAGGAGAAGCTCCTAGTTTTTATGATGAGAGTCATTTTGCATGGATGGAGTTACATTTGGATATGCTCCAAAAATATGAAACAGATTCAACAGTTCAAGAAGATATCATGCTCTTGCTCCAAAAAGGAGATGAAACACTTGATTATAAAGAAGCATTAACAAAACTCCCAAATGCCAAACAGATAGTAGAAGAGGGCGGAAGTCATAGTTTTGATGGGATTGAGAGGTATTTTGATGAGGTGGCGGATTTCCTAGATTAATTACCTAAAAGAGTAAAAACTACTCGTTTATCTTCTCTTTTATCTCTTTAGCTATAGCAGAGATTTTAGTTATTTTTTTTGTATTGCTCAAACTTGTATCAAGCAATATTTTAATAAAAGCAGAACCAACTATAACACCATCAACTCCTTTGGACTTCTCTTTGGCTGTACTCTCATCTACGCCAAAACCTACATAAACAGGCGTTTTAGTAAACTCTTTAATGTTTGCAATAATAGGTTGCAAATCTTCACTTTTCCCTTTACCAGTGATACCTGCATAAGCCACAAGATAAATGAATTTTTTTGCATTTGTGACTATCTGCTCTATGCGTTCTTTACTATCAGTAGGAGCGATGAAGTCTATGAGGTTAAGTCCTGCTGCCTCTATCTGTGGTTTATATGGTAATGCTTCTTCAAAAGGTAAATCAGGAATAATAAACCCACTTACGCTAGCTTTGTTGGCTTCAAATATAAATTTATCGATGCCTTTGTGATAAAAAGGATTAAAGTATCCCATCCACAAAGTATCAATATATGGGGCTATCTTTGCAGATGTTTCAAAAAGGTGATTTAGTTTAAAGCCGTTCTGCAGAGCCTTAAGACTCGCCTGTTCTATGATGGGACCATCCGCAACAGGGTCAGAAAAAGGCATACCCAACTCTAAAGTATCAACGCCAGCCTCAGCTAAAGCCAAAGATGCATCAACAGTAAACTCTAGGGAGGGAAAGCCAGTAGTAAGGTAAGCAACTAATTTTTTCAATACAAACTCTTTTGTTTATTTACTATCAATAAATATATTTTTAATATTATATGATAAAATAAGTAAAAAATAAGGGTCATTGGCTGAATGTTTTGTGGCTTTGCTATAAAATATTAAAGCTTTGACCCAAATATATGGAATAAGATGAGCATTCATACCCCCAAAATAGAAAAAAAAGCAACCTTGACGACAATAGCAAAAATGAAAGGTGTAGAGCCTATCACAATGGTAACTGCCTATGATGCACTTTTTGCACAACTTTTTGATGGTGAGGTTGATATGATACTTGTGGGAGACAGTCTCAATATGAGCTTTTTTGGTAAAGAAGATACGCTATCGGCTACAATGGATCAAATGATTTATCATACACAAGCAGTATGTAATGGTGCAAAACTTCCACTTATTGTTTTAGATATGCCTTTTGGTTCATACTCAACAGTAGATGACGCCATTCATAATGCAACAAGAGCATATCAAGAAACCAATGCACAGGCTATTAAGATAGAGGGTGGTAAAGAGAGGGCACATATTGTTAAAGCACTTACTCAAAACTCTATAGCAGTACTTGGTCATATAGGATTGATGCCCCAATTTTTGCGTAGTGATGGTGGGTACAAAATAAGAGGCAAAACGCAAAAGGATATAGATTCGCTTGTAGAAGATGCTAAGGCACTTGAAGAAGCTGGAGTATTTGCCATTGTTGTAGAGGGAGTAAAGAGTGAAGCTGCTGAGGCTATCACTAAAGCAGTATCGGTACCAACCATAGGAATTGGCGCAGGAAATACAACAGATGGACAAGTCTTAGTTTGGAGTGATATGTTTGGATTTTTTGAAGCATTTAAGCCAAAATTTGTGAAACAGTATTGTGATGGAGCAAAACATATTCGTGATGGACTGGAAACATATAGAAATGAAGTTAAAGCAAAAGAGTTTCCAAGTAAGGAGTACACTTATTAATGGAACGAATAGTTGAAATAGAGCGTTTTGAGGAAGAGGAAAATTATGAGATAACTCTTCGTCCTGGTTCTTGGGATGAGTATATAGGTCAAAATAAGATAAAAAAGAACCTTAAAGTTTTTATAGAAGCGAGCAAGAAAAGGGATGAAGCCCTAGATCACATACTCTTGTTTGGACCTCCAGGTTTAGGTAAAACAACCTTAGCAAATATCATTGCAACACAAATGAATACAAGTATTAAAACTACTTCAGCTCCTATGATAGAGAAAACAGGAGATTTGGCTGCACTTTTAACTAACATAGAAGAGGGTGATATTCTATTTATAGATGAAATACACCGTATGAGTCCAGCCATAGAAGAGATACTTTATTCTGCGATGGAAGATTTTCGTTTAGATATTATCATAGGAAGTGGACCTGCTGCTCAGACTGTAAAGATAGATTTGCCACGCTTTACACTTATAGGTGCAACAACAAGGGCAGGGATGCTTTCAAACCCTTTGCGTGAGCGTTTTGGTATGCACTTTAGAATGCAGTTCTATACGCCCGAAGAGTTAGCAAAAATTGTTATTCAAGCTTCTCATAAACTCGAAAAACCATCTGAAGAAAAAGCTTCTGTAGAGATAGCTAAAAGAAGTAGGGGTACACCGCGTATCGCACTACGACTACTTAAGCGTGTAAGGGATTTTTCAGAAGTAGCCAATGAAGCTGAAGTAACACTCAAGCGTGCCAAATATGCATTAGATGAGTTAGGTGTCAATAGCCTTGGTTTTGACGAACAAGATATACAACTTTTACAACTTTTGGTTTCTGCAAAAAGCAGACCTATGGGACTAAGTACCATAGGTGCAGCACTAAGTGAAGATGAGGGGACGATAGAAGATGTATTGGAGCCTTATCTTATAGCCAATGGATATATAGAGAGAACAGCGCGTGGTCGTATAGCAACACAAAAAAGTTATGAACATTTTAAACTTAGCGAAATAAACAAAGGGCTACTTTAATGAGTAAAGCAAATTTAATGATTACTATACTGTTTATTTTGGGTATTGTCGGTGCCTACAGTGTATATAAGCCTTTTTTACTCTCTTTGATAGTAGCAGTTTTGTTAACAATGGCAACATTTAACCTTACTAAAAAACTAGTTACTTTTACAGGTTCCACTAAAATCTCTACAACTATTTCAACATTGCTTTTAATGTTACTTCTCTTTGCCCCTATTGTCTATTTGGCAACAGTAGGCGTAGGATATATTTCACAAATAGACAATGTTGGCATTAAAGATACTATTCATACGGTAAAAGTTTTTATGGAAGAAATACCTTTTTTAAAAGAGTTAAGCGATCAACATCTTCATGATGAAAAAATCACAGAGTATATTCAAGAATCAACAAAATATTTGACTGTTGCTGGTGGTGCGGGCTTGGGGTTTATGAAAAATATGCTTTTTGTTGTGGTATTTTATTTCTTTATTAATTATTATGCAAATCATTTTTTTGATACAATTTTAGAACTTTTGCCCGTCTCTCCAGATAAGGGAAGCAAGATGATGCAAGAAGTATCTTCTACTATGGAAGTAGTCTTTTATTCTATAATAGTAACGGCTATTTTTGAAGGCTTTCTTTTTGGCATTGTTATGACTTATTTTGGTTTTAATGGTTTGCTTTTTGGTGTTATATATGGCTTTGCGTCATTGATTCCTATTGTTGGTGGCATTATTGTTTGGGCGCCAGTTTCACTTTATGTATGGACAAAAATAGATACTGGAACCGCAATTTTTATTGCTTCATATTCTGTTGTTATGATTTCTATTATCGCAGATACATTTATTAAACCTATTATTATTAAAGTGATTAAAGAGGACTTTCTTAAAAGTACAATACAAATTAGTTCACTTGTTATTTTCTTCTCTATATTGGCAGGCATGAGTACTTATGGTTTTTGGGGTATGATTTTAGGACCGGCAGTAACCTCATTTCTTATTGCTATTACGAAAGTCTATTTGGACTACAGTGAAAAATAAAAAGTATATTTAAAGGATTTAAGATTATAAAAATACTCATTATAGAAGATGATTTAGAGTTAGCACTTATTTTAACAGATTATCTTACTAAATACGACATGGAAGTTATTGGTGCAGAAGATCCTTATATAGGACTCTCATTACTTACACAACACAACTTTGATTTAATTATTTTGGATCTTACTCTGCCAGGAATGGATGGATTGGAAGTTATTCCAAAGATTAGGAAGATAAGCAATATACCTATTATTATCTCTTCTGCACGAGATGATATTACCGATAAAGTTATAGGCCTTGAGCGTGGAGCAGATGACTATATGCCTAAACCTTATGACCCTAGAGAGCTTGTAACCCGCATAAAAACAATTTTAAGACGTACTCATTATGCAGAAGAGAAAAAAGAGAAGAAAGAAGAACTTTTTATTGTTGATGCAAATTCTCGTTCAGTTAGCTTCAAAGGAAACTTCTTAGAATTAACTGCCGCGGAGTATGATATTTTATCTATGTTGGTTCAGCACAAAAATGGTTCCATCTCCAGAGAGCAACTACTTTATGAGAGTGAGCATATTGATGATGATAGTTCTATTAAAAATATTGATGTAATCATTTCACGAATAAGACATAAAATTGCCAAAATTGACTCGGAACATATCTATATTAAACCTATTCGTGGAGTAGGATATCTTTTAACAGATCGTGTATGAAAAATCTATCTGTAACTACCTTCATACACATACTTTTTTCTGTAGCAATTGCTATTTTGATTTCTGCTTTTTTACTATTTCTTTCATGGGATAGAGATAGACAAAAAATAGAAGAGTTTAAGCACTATCAACTTATCTCCATCACTTTTCTCTCTAACTTGCAGCTTAATCCAGATAAAGAAGCACTACAAAAGCTATATAAAGAGTTACATGTAAAACCTATACTTTTGTCAGAGATAAAAAAAATCAAACAAAATATTGAAAAGAGTGGTGAAACTATCTTCTCTGGAGGCTCCTCTATTGGTCAGATGCGTGTATTTAAAATATTGAATACACACTATATTTATGTTCAGAGAATGAAATATAATTTAATGCTTAAAGACAATAGAACCAAAAATTACTTTTTTGAGATAGCTATTACTTCAGGCATATTTTTTATAGGACTTTTGATTTTACTATATTTGGCTGTTCTGAAAAAACTCTATCCATTGAAAAAATTACATAAACAGATACAAAAATTTGCTGAGGGAGATATGAATATCCGTATTGCCTATAAGCATGATGATGAGATAGGTAAAATTGCTAAGAGTTTTGACGACGCTATTGTGCACATAAATCAGTTGAGTCACTCTAAAAACCTTTTTATGCGTAATATGATGCATGAGCTTAAGACTCCTATTACTAAAGGTCGTATTGCAGTTGAAATGCTGGAAGATGAAGGGACCAAAAAGGTATTGGTGCGTGCTTTTGAGCGCATGAGCGAACTCATCTCTGAACTTGCAGAGATAGAGAGAGTGACTACTCAAAGTTTTGAACCTAACTATGAGTATGTAACACTTCAAGAGATTGCAGAGCGTAGTCAAGAACTTTTAATGACAGAGAGTGGTCGTGTGAAATTGGAAATAGAAAACACAGCTCTAACAACAGATATTAAGCTGATGGCATTAGCTATTAAAAATCTACTTGATAATGGACTGAAATATGGTAACAAAAAGTGTGTTATACTCCGTTCAAATGGTCAAATCATTGAAGTTGTATCTGAAGGAGAAGTTCTACAACATCCCTTATCATACTATGCAGAACCTTTTTCGCAAGGAGAAAAAAGAAGTAGTGGGTTTGGATTGGGACTTTATATTGTGCATTCTATTTTAGAAAAGTTGGGGTATCGTTTAGGATACAAAAATGAAGAGCAAAAAAATATTTTTACAATAGATATGAGAGATAAAAAAAGTTATCAAGTTTAATAGCTTAATCTTTTAGAGCTTGGGCTATTAGCTCTAACGGATTTTTAAAAATAATCTCTACTTTGGCACTATTCATAGATTCACTGATTTGTACTCTACAGGCAGAACACTCCGCACTTACATAGTGTGCATTAGTCTCTTTTATCATAGCTGCTTTTGGTTTTCCAGCAGCTTCGGCAAAATGGAACTTTTCTGTTTGCATTGTCACACCACCAAAACCACAACATCTATCAGAGTCGCTCATTTCAACCATAGGATAGTTTGGTGCTAAAAGATTACGAGGTTGCTTATAGATTCCTTGGACTTTTTTAGCATGACAAGGGTCATGATAAGTCACAACTTCATCAAACTTTTTACCTCGTTCTTTGAGTATTTTCTGCAAGTCAGTATTATCATCAAGCCATGCAGTAGCCATAAATATCTTTTCCGCCACCTTTTTTGCTCTAGCTTCCCACTCTGGCATATTATGGTTTTTAAAGAAGACTTGCCAGTCATGTTTGACCATAGCTGAACAGGTTGCTTCAGGAATGAGCATAGCATCGCACTCATCCATAAAACTTTCAAAATATTCTATATTTTTTTTAGTCATATATTCTACAGAACTAACATCTCCTGTAAAGTAAGCAGGTGCTCCGCAACAGAGTTGCTTTTTGGGAATGAAGATATCGATACTGAGTTCTTTTAAAATATCTACTAAGCTGTCACCGATACCTGTATAGTTATAGTTTGCCAGACATCCTATGAAGAGTGCAATGCGTTGATTTTTATTTTCTTGTACAGGTGCGGGTATCTCTTCTGGGTAAGAGTTTAAAAAACTTACCTTAGTCATAGAGGGAAGTAGTCTTCCTTTTTTTATCATAGGGAGTGAAAATCTAGCTCTTAATCCTCTATCTTTGTCATCATTTGCCAAGGCACAAGTTTTAAACATAAAGCCCATTTTCATCACAAAATCCATTATTTTACGGTGACGAAGTAAGAAGAAAAATCCTTTTTTAAACCATGCTATGCCATATTTATCGGCTATATCTGCACGCACTTCTTCAATGACCATATCTGTAGCCAAAGAGTTGGGACAGACATCAACGCAGTTAGTACATAAAAAACAGCTTTCAAAAATATCTTTAGCATTTTTATCTAACTCCAAATGACCTCTTTGGTACGCACCTAAAAGGTCTATAAAGCCACGAGGAGAAGTGGTTTCATCAGGATTTATTTGATGAATAGTACATACAGGAATACACTTTCCACACTTGATACAATCATCGCTGGTAGCAGTAAAGTTAAAAATATCTTCTGGCTTTTTCAATCTTTTTCCTTATACCGTTTTAGAAAAACTCTTTTTACTCTCGCCATATTTGTTCATGTAGGCATCAAATGGCATAGCAATATTACGAATAAGGAGTGTTCCTGTAGTACTTACAGATATTTTTTTATCTGTAAGTGTTACAAGTCCCGCATCTACAAACTCTTGCAATGCAACAAGTGCATCGGCAAAATAAGTTTTAAAGTCTATTTTGTGCTCTCTCTCTACACGTGTTATATCGATGGAGAAGTTTGCCATCAATTCCATAATAACTGCCTTCCGCAAATAGTCATCTTCAGTAAGATTTACGCCTCTCTCAAAAGGAAGTTTGCCTGCATTTATGGCTTCTTCATAAACTTTCATATCTTTACTGTTTTGTGCATAGTAGTGACTTCCCTCACCAATACTGGTAAGCCCTATGCCTATGAGATTTGCACCACCTTTTGTGGTGTATCCTTGGAAATTTCTATGCAGTTCACCTTTTGCTATGGCACCAAAGAGCTCATCTTCAGGTTTTGCAAAGTGATCCATACCTACCATTTTATAGCCATTCTGCTCAAAAAAGTCAATAGTATATTGAAAAATCTGTAGCTTCACATCAGGTGCGGGTAGGGTTGTTTCATCAAATTTACGCATGGTTTTTTTCATCCAAGGTACATGCGCATAGTTAAATACTGCCAATCTATCAGGATTGAGGGTAAATGCTTTTTGAAGTGTCTTTTTAAAGCTTTCAAAGGTTTGGTAAGGCAAACCATAGATAAGATCAATATTGATACTGTTTATGCCATATTTACGAGCAAGATCAACAGCATCTTTGGTTAAATCATATGGTTGAATACGGTGAATCTCTTGTTGTACTTTAGGGTCAAAATCTTGTACGCCAAAAGAGATACGGCTAAAACCATGTTTTTTAAAGACTTGCATCTGCTCTTCATTAAAAAAACGAGGGTCTATTTCACAACTAATCTCTGCCTCTTTGCTCCAGTTTGGAAATTTAGACTTAACATAAGTCACTATTTCATCAAGTTCAAAAGCTTTGTAAAAGGTAGGTGTGCCACCACCAAAATGAAACTGAATCACTTCACGCGAGGTATCTAAATGTTTAGCTAGTATATCTATCTCTTTTTTTAGATAAGTGATGTAACTACTTAACTTCTCCTCTTTAGAGGTAAAAACAACATTACATCCGCAAAAATAACAGGCACTTCGGCAAAATGGTAAGTGAATATAAAGTGAAAGTTTCTCTGTTCCTTTTTCAAGGTATTTTAAGTATGCATCATAACTGAAGCCATCATTAAACTCTAGAGCAGTAGGATAAGAGGTGTATCTAGGTCCAGGCTTGGAGTATTTGCTGAATTTTTCGAAATCTATTTGACTCAATGTTTTTCCTTTTGTATTCTGTTCATTATTTAAATTATTGGTGTTGTCGGGGGACAACACCCTACCTTACTTATTCAAATTTCCGTAGGGCGTTGTGCCCTCACGACACCTTTTATCTGCATAGGATAAAGGTTTGAAATTATTTGCTTCTCTGGCTATCCAACCAAACCATAATGCCTTTTTGGGCATGCAGTCTGTTCTCTGCTTCGCTGAAGATGACATCTGCATGTTTCTCAAAGGTCTCTTCACTGACTTCATAGCCTCTATAGGCTGGTAGGCAGTGCAAGAAGATAGCATCTAGTTTAGCTTCAGACATCATAGCCTCATCTACCATATAACCATCAAATACCTTAATCCGTTCTTCTTTTTCTTTTTCTTGACCCATGGAAACCCAAGTATCGGTAGTGACAACATCACACCCTTTGACTGCCTCTTTAGGGTCATTGCCAAAGGTGATTTTAGCACCACTTTCTTTGGCTATATCAAGAGCCTCAGCTACGATGTTTGCATCACACTCATATCCTTTAGGTGTAGCTACTCTTAATTCAAACCCAAGTTTCGCTGCAAGCATAAGCCATGAGTGTGTTATGTTGTTTCCGTCACCTACATAAGCCACTATAGGGTTTTTCTCTTTTCCAAACTCTATCATGGTTAGGTAGTCGGTCATAAGTTGTACAGGGTGGTAAGAGTCTGTAAGACCATTGATGACTGGCACTTTGGAAAACGTGGCAAACTCTTCAAGTTTTGATTGTTCGTAAGTTCGTATCATTACCATATCGACCATACGGCTTATGACTCTGGCTGTGTCTTTCATTGGTTCTCCACGTCCTAACTGTATGTCATTAGAAGAGAGAAAAAGCCCTACACCACCAAGTTGATAAATCCCTGTTTCAAAGCTAACACGTGTACGAGTAGAGCTCTTCTCAAATATCATCCCAAGTGTCTGGCGTTCCATATATGGTACAAACTCTTTTTGTTTAGTCTGCCTTTTGATTTTCTGTGCCAATACTATCATCTCTAAAATTTCATCTTTAGTAAAATCTTTAAGTGTTAAAAAGTGTCTCATGCTATTATCCTCATAGTTAACCTATTTATTTACGGTAGATTAAAAATTTAAAAGAGAATATTTTACCATAAAATGCTTGAAAGGGCTATATTTTAGGTTTTTTCACATCTTTCCCAAGCTCTTTGGCAATAGAGTACGCTATGAGATGTGCTATTTTTTTTAGTCTAGGCTTAAGCCATTTAGCTTGTTTATCGCATGTAATTTCACCTAACTCAAGCAGAAGAAATTTTTCCGCCTGTATCCATTTGTATGCATAGTAGTTTTTCAAACTATGGGTAAAATTATCATTATGCCATTTGAAAGGAAAATAATTTTTATAGAGCTTTTTCCACCTTTGGGCAAAAGCGTATGAAGCATCACTTGGATAGCCTATGGAAGCACCAGAATTACAAGGAGTTTCTGCACCGTCAAAGTGTATGGAAACAGCTATTTTAGCTCTTGCAAACTGTACTTTTGCAGGTATCCGTTTAACATCTATATTCCAAACTATAAGTTGCTTGGCTACTTCATCTGCTACGAGTATGTTCCAGTCCTCTTCTTTGTAAAGTTTGGACTCTGCACCTGTATTGCCAATGGTTCTGCCTTCATGTCCAGCCTGAATAATGACACTAATGGGTTTGGTTGTACTCCAGTAGAGTATAAATGCCATAAGTAAGAGGATAAGTATGGCAAAAAAAGTTGCAGACCTGTTTTTGATATTCATCTTTATAGTAAACTTGCAGCTTCCTTGGCATGATAAGTGATGATGATATCCGCCCCCGCACGCTTAAAACCAAGCAGTGTTTCCATCATTACTTTGTCGTAGTCTATGACACCTGCTTTAGCTGCCATTTTAAGCATGGAGTATTCTCCACTCACATTATATACAGCCAGTGGGAGAGAAGTGTTGTTTTTTACATCTCTTATAATATCCATATAGGCAAGGGCAGGTTTGACCATGAGTATATCTGCTCCCTCTCTCTCGTCAGCGACACTTTCAGCTATGGCTTCATTACGGTTTGCAGGGTTCATCTGGTAGCTTCTTCTGTCTCCAAAACTTGGACTAGACTCAGCCACATCACGAAAAGGACCATAATACGCAGAAGAAAACTTTGTAGAGTAGGACATAATAGGAAGATTGACAAATCCTGCACCATCAAGACCACCTCTAATAGCTTGAATCATACCATCCATCATGCCACTAGGAGCAATCATATCTGCACCTGCTTTGGCATGAATCACTGCTTGTTTGGACAAGTTGTCAAGCGTAATGTCATTGTCAACAGTTTCCAATACATGGTCAAGTACGCCACAGTGCCCATGGTCTGTATATTCGCAAAAGCACAAGTCAGTCACTACAAACATATCTGGGTGTGTTGCCTTAACAGCTCTAATTGTTTCAGCAATGATTCCATGTTCACACATTGCATCAGACCCAACACTATCTTTCACATCAGGGATACCGAAAAGAATAATAGAGTAAATGCCCAATTTTTTAAGTTCATCACACTCCTTTGCTATCTCATCAATACTCATCTGAAAAACTCCAGGCATAGATGCTACTTCATCTTTAATCCCTTTGCCACTTCTTGCAAAAAGAGGATAGATAAAGTCATTGACAGATAAATGTGTCTCTTGGAGGAGGTCTCTTAGTACGGGGTTGATTCTTTTTCGTCTAAAACGTGTAAACATCAGAAGTAGCCTTGTAAATAAATATTTTGATATATTTTACTATAAATATTAATTGTTAACTATTAATTGTTAATTGTTTATGTATAATCACATCATGAATAATATAGATATATCACAAATTGCTACGCTACCAACAAAATATGGCATATTTAAAATACAAGCTTTCAAAGAGGGCGATAAAGAGCATTTAGCTATTTTTACAAATGAACTCTCTGAAATACCTATTGTGCGTATACATTCCGAATGCCTTACAGGAGATGCTTTAGGTTCAGTCAAGTGTGACTGTGGAGAACAGCTATCTTTTGCTCTTGAAACCATAGCAAAAGAGGGAGGATTGCTTATTTACCATCGTCAAGAGGGTAGAAATATAGGATTGCTTAATAAAGTCAATGCCTATGCCTTGCAAGATACAGGACTCGACACGGTGGCAGCAAACCATCAGTTGGGATTTAGGGCAGATGAGCGTACGTATGAGGTAGTTGAGTTCATTCTGCATTATTTAAATGTTAAAAAACTAAAATTACTTACCAATAATCCTGCAAAAATAGAAAGTCTATCAGACATAGAAATAGTAGAACGCTTACCTATTCAAATTATACCTAACCCTTACAATGAAGAGTATCTTAAAGTAAAAAAAGATCAATTGGGGCATCTGCTCTAATATGAATTTATCACAATATTTAGACAAAGAAGAGATTATTCTAGACTCTGGTGTCATTATGAAACTTGAACGGTTCTCTTTGCTTTTGCATGAATGGAATCAAATACATAACCTTACTGGTGCCAAGACGATAGATGCAATTTATGTAAATATCATTGATTCTCTTTATCCTTTGACATTTATAGAGAAGCCAAAAATACTCTTAGATGTAGGAACAGGAGCAGGTTTCCCTGGGCTTGTACTTGCCATTGCTCTGCCTGAAACCAAAGTTGTGCTTGCTGAACCACTTAAAAAACGGGTTTCATTTCTCAAATATGCTGCCATAGATATGGAACTTAAAAATGTAACAGTTGAAGCAAAGAGGGTTGAACACATAGAGCATGAAGCTTTTAATCTTATAAGCTCACGCGCAGTGACAAATACCAAATTACTTTTAGACCTGACAAAAAATATTAGCAATGCTAAAACAAAGTATCTTTTTTACAAAGGCAGTCGTCTGTTTGAGGAAATAGAGGATGTGCAACATCAGTTAGATTATGATATAGTACAAAAAAACCAACGAAACTATCTATATATAAAGAGTAAAAAATGATTTTAAAACTTATTATTTTTGCTGTAGCAGGACTATTTATCTACAAATTTTTAGGAGGAAAACTCCCTACCTTGGGTAGAAAAAGTCCACATGAAAAAAAACTTGATGAAGATACCCTTGTTGAGTGTGAAAAATGTGGTACATACGTGACTGTTAAAGAGAGTATTATCATTAATGGTAAGTATTATTGTGATGAGTGTGCCGATTAAAACTGAAGGGCAGATATGATAATTATTGGACATCCGTGGATTAAAAGTAACTGTTTTTACAGAGTCTTTTCAGTAGAAGATATCAAAAATACTCAAGCTAATGATACTGTTCTACTTGAGCCTCTGATTAAGTCTATTGAGCTTGCTAAATATTGCCAAAACAATCACATACCTTATGCCGTCAATGTAAGCACACCCAATGAAGCCATTTTTTGCAATGCTTTAAATGCAAACTTTATAATTTGTGAAGAGGATGTGTCTTCTGTGATTCAGCCTATAGCAGAGCAGTATCTCTTTGATGCGAAAGTCTTAGTTCTTATTAGTGACGAGAAAGATATAGTCAAAATTGCTAAGAATGGTATAGATGGTGTTATTTTTCCAGAAGCGATTTCTCAATAGTTTATGATAGATAAATTTAAAAAATATAAAATTACATATAGTATAATTATTTTAAATACTTTTGTCTATATTATCTCTGCACTCTTGAGTCAAGATTTTATAGATATGGATGTGGAAACTCTCGTAGATATGGGCGCACTATATGGTCCATTTACGGTACTCAAAAGTGAGTGGTGGAGACTTTTTACTGCTATGTTTTTGCATGGAGGCATGACGCATCTACTTATGAATATGTTTTCACTCTACCTTATAGGGCGTGGGGCAGAGAACTATTTTGATACAAAGTCTTATATAGCTATCTATCTTTTTTCTGGTCTTTTGGGTGGACTTGTATCACTTTACGTGCATCCTGCAAGTGTAGGAGTAGGTGCTTCTGGCGCTATATTTGGTGTCTTTGGCGCATTGGCAGGGTTCTTTTTGGCACACAGAGGGCAAATAGCTGAACACACAAAAAGATTTATGAAAGAGTTTGCTATTATCATAGGTATAAACCTTGTCATTGGTTTTTCTATACCAGCAGTTGATGTATCTGCACATTTAGGCGGACTTATAGTGGGTCTCATAGGCGGATTTGTTATCTCCAAAAATTTAAAATGGATATGGGGTTATACTATCGCAATGGTTCTGATAATGTTTGTTATCGGTTCAATTTTGCCTACTCTTTATGTATAATCAAAAAGGTAGATAAATTTTATCTATCAACTCTTCATATTCACTTTTAGCATCAGAGTCTATGGTGATACCCCCGCCACTTTTATAAAAAAGCTTACCATTCTCTTTTTCTATGAATCGTATCATGACTCCAGAACGCAGGGTTTCACCATCAAAGACACCAAATACTCCAGTATAAAATCCTCTATCATAATCTTCTATACGGTTGATGATGTTCACAGTACTTTTTTTAGGTGTACCAGAGATGGAACCAGCAGGGAGGATTTGTTTTAGTAGCGTGCCTATATTGTCTTTCCAGCCACTAGATAGTTTTGCTGTAATTTTGGAACTAACTTGTAAAAGCTCTTTGCTTCCAGCTCTTATTTTCTCTACATAACGAAACTTTTCTACTTTTACCTCTGAACCGATAATTCCTAAATCATTACGCATAAGATCAACTATCATTACATGCTCAGCCATCTCTTTTTTATCTGCCAAAATAGTCTCTTTTGCATTAGGTAAGTTTGCATCTATCGTGCCTTTCATAGGGTAAGTGGCTATGGTATCGTCTGTTATTTCTACAAAACGTTCGGGAGAAAAACAGATAAATTCATCTTTAAAATAGAGTTTAAATTTGGCACGAGAGTAGGTAAATATCTCTTTGAGCATAAAGTTGCTCTCTACAGGAGTTCTAAAAGTAAGATTTAACAAGTAAGTATTGCCAGAGCGTATCTCTTCTAATATCTGCTCCATAGCTTTTTTGTATATAGAAAAATCTACAGGATTTTTAGAGAATGTAAATGATTTTTCTCTTTTTTTGACAGGGTAGTTACGCCAATCTTCTAGTTTATAAAAAATGTCATTGTCCAAATCACTTAAGGGTTGTGCGAAGATTTTGTTTTGGTCATAGGAGATAACGAAAAGAAAAGGAGTACGACTCTTCCCCAACACGTCAATATCTTTAAAGGTGTCAGGCGTTGAAAATAAGTCTATACGAGGTTTTCTTGCCATGAAATATTCCTATTTGAATTGTGGTATTGTGACAGAATAAAGGTGCATTTTCAACGCCTAACCATAAAGTTTGACCCTAAAGTTGGGGTACGGTTTTTTTGCAAGTTTATTTACTAAGAGTCTAAAAGTAATAACTTCAAATTAGCCATTCG
>JAUXGC010000075.1 GCA_030622375.1 Sulfurovum sp. | reverse complement strand
CTGCTCACCTATTACTGGGTGATTAAACTTAATTTTGAAATCAAAGGTTGCACTATCTGCTGGAGAAAGACGTACAAATTTATCACCGTCTTGCACCTCTACAGTTTTTCTCAAACAAATAATCTTTTTAGGGGCATCTAACTCTTCTATACCAGCTTCATCCAATAATAAACAAAAAGAGATAGATGAGCCATCCATAATAGGCATCTCATTTCCATCAACAACAACACGCATATTGTCTATACCATAAGCATATACCGCTGAAAGAAAATGCTCTATAGTAGATATATACCCTTTTTCATTCCCAATAACTGTAGCCATACGCGTATCAATAACACTTTTAGGAGAGAGAGGGATGCTCATAGCTAAATCTTCACGATAAAATACAATACCGGCATCTGCATCAAGTGGCTCAAGCCTAAGCTTTATAGGCTCACCCTTATGCAAACCTATACCAATAACTTCAACTGGCTTTTTAATGGTTCGTTGTTGCAAATGCACTCCTTTCTTTTAGAAAAAATAAAGTCTTTTTTCTTCTAAAAGCCTTATCTCTAACTTAGAGCTAGCTAAACTTTTTTAATTATAATATTATACTTATTGAAGATTATACACTCTTTTATGTAAATTATTTATGAAACCATTTTATAGTGCTTTCTATACTAACCTAATTATCTTCCAAAAATTCCTTTTACAAGTTCTATTTGCTCGCAATAATCTTATTTGCTTTTTTAAATATATTATCTATATTTTTTCTGATCCAGCTAGCATCAAACCACTCTACTGGTCTTACTTCAATACCTTGTACTAAAATACCAAAATGAAGATGGTCACCAAGTGCTAGTCCAGATGCTCCTGTTTTGGCAATAGCTTGTTTAGCACTTACCTCATCCCCCTCATTTACAAGCAACTCAGAGCAGTGTCCGTAAAGAGTATAGAGTCCCAAACCATGGTCTATCATAGGCATATTGCCATAAATACCATTCTCGTCTGCATAGACTACTCTACCACTATTGGAAGTTTTAATAATTGCCATTTTTGTACTAGCCAAGTCAATTCCCACATGATAAGAGTGAGACACTTTATTATCTTTGGTTTTATAATAATAGTATCTCTCATCTCCATAACTTGCTACTTTTGCACCATTTTCAAGAGGGTAAAACCTGTCTATTTTCCATGAGTCTATCATTTCATTGGAAACTTTACTGCCCAACTCATGAATCAAATCTTCATTTTTTAGTCTCATTGTTTCATTAATGGTTCTAAGTTTTTCCATTCTATTGTCTACAATAGAATACTCAGGGTCACTAGCAATCAAGTCAGAGATTTTGCCATCTATAAGTTTATCTTTTGCCCTAATAAATGAAACTCTGTATTTATGCTTTTTCTGATAAAAAGGGATATCTGTCACTCGTCTATTTTTTGCCAAATCTGTAACAATAATTTTTGCAGAAAAATCTGTTTGGGTAAATGGCCAAGCAAGAAGTGCTACATAGTATCCCTCTTTTTTATAAGGTTGTGCTTGAAATTTTTTTCCTATTGCTTGTATATAAACTGTATCTATATTTTCATCTTCAGCCTGAAAAACAACCAATGCACTGCCCCCTTGTGTGATACTATATGAATTTGCAAGTATGTTTACATTTGGATGTTTATAATCTATTTTAATATCTACTATTTTTTCAGTTTTATTGCCCTGAAAAAAGTTCCAAAGACTACTGTCGGTGACCAATACTTTTAGTTTCAAATGTTGTGCTTTTGGATTAAGTATTTTACTTTTTGGATATTTAACCAACAGTGCCTGTTCTTTATTACTATTTTCAAAAGTCCCTTGTCCAACAATAATGCTATTTTCCCCATCACTCAAAATAAGTTTAAAATCTTTTAATCCTCTATTGTCTTCTAATTTAATATTTAGAGGATCTTTACGATTCCAAAATATGGTATTTCCACTATTGTGTACTATGGGAGCTACTCTTTCAAATTCAGATGCAGTATAAATGTAACCCATTCCAACCAACAAACCCAATACTAACAGTCCACTTAATATCTTGCCTACACTGTTTCCACTACTTCTCATTTACTAATCCTAATTCTTTTATCTTCTCTAAAATTATATCTATAATTTCTTGCATTCCACTCTCTTTTATGGTGAAGCCAGATGCTACTCTATGACCACCTCCACCAAAAGCAAGTGCAACCCTGCTAACATCTACACCTTTACTCCGTAAAGATATGCGGATTCCCTCATCTAACTCCATAGCAAAAATTGCAATCTCCACAGTTACTAAAGATTTTGCATAATCAACAATGCCCTCCATGTCTGGTATAGTGGCACCTGTAGCCTCTATATCTTCTTTGGTTACCATCAAAGTTGCTACTTTTGCCTCTTTATACAATGTTAAACTTCTTAAAGCTTTTTCCAAAATACGCAGAGAACTTAATGGGCGTCTTTGTGTGAAATTGAATGCTACAATATCTGGTGCAGCACCTGCATCAACCAATGCACCTACTACATCAAATACCTCTTTGTTTACAGACGAAGTCGTAAAATGTTGTGTATCTGAAAAGAGTGCAGCATAAAAACAGGTTGCCGTATCGGCATCTATCTCATAAATATTCTTAAAAAGCCCAAATGCCACTTGTGAAGAAGATGCATACTCTGGAATCACTACATTAATGCTCCCGTAGTGCGTACTACTTTGATGATGGTCTATATTTATTATCTCTCTATTTTCAAGGTCAAATCCTAGCCTATCTATACTTCCGCAGTCACAAGAGATTATCAGACTATTGTCATACTCTATTTTATGTTTGATTTTATTAAAATAGGGGAGAAAATCAAGGTAACGTGGCAAAACCTTTGAAGCATTGACCACTTCAACTCTTTTTATTTTATCTTTTTTCAACAAAGTATAAATACCCAATGCTGTGCCCAGTGCATCTGCATCAGGATTAATATGAGAGAGTATGGTAACAGACTTGGCACTCTGTATTTTCGCTTTTACCTCTTCATAAGGGAATGGTTTACTATTTTGCACTTTCCACTTTCATAGACAAATCAATCCAGTTTGCTTGATGAATAATGCTTCCAGAACTGATAGCATCTACACCAGTAGAAGCTATCTCTTTAATGGTTTCAAGTGTGACATTTCCACTCGCTTCAAGTAAGATATGCGGGTAATTTTTATCTCTAATACCTACAACCTCTTTGGTATCCTCTAAAGACATATTGTCACACATTACTATGTCTGTTCCTGCCTTCATTGCTTGCTTAACCATCTCTAGGCTCTCGCACTCTATCTCTACTTTTGAGGTAAATGGTATTTTTTGTCGAACTTCTCTCATAAAATTATCTAAATCATCAATAGTTTGCAAATGTGTATCTTTAAGCATTAGACAATCATCAAGTCCCATACGGTGATTGATACCTCCGCCACAACGTACTGCATATTTTTCAAACTCACGAAGCAGTGGTCTTGTTTTTCTAGTATCAAGCAGTTTTACGTTTGTGTCTTTAATGGCATCAACATATTGTGCAGTTAAGGTTGCTATGGAGCTTGCATGAAGTACCATATCGAGGATAGAACGCTCTAAAGAGAGAATGGTTTTAGAATTTCCAGAAATAAACAATAGCTTCTGTCCTTTTTGAAAAGACTCACCATCTTTAACCTCCCATATAAGAGCAAGGTCATACATGTTTGCTAATGCCTCAACATATTCTCTTCCTGCAAAAACACCATCACTCTTGGCGATAATATAAGCACGTATTTCTTTACTTTCACTAATGCGAGAAAAAAGATCTCCTCTTCCAATATCTTCAGCTATTAAAGCTTTTAAAAATATTTCTTTTAACATCAATTTCCTTTAGGGTCAGGCGTTGAATATACACTTTTTACTATCTTACTCACAGCTGATCTTGACAAACCAATGTATTTACCTAGTTGGGCTTGTGTATATCCATCTTCTATTGCTTGGATTATAGCACTATTTCTTTCTATTTTATCTTTCGTATTTTTAAAGTATTCACTCAGCTCCTTAGACTTTGCAACTCTTTTTTCCTTACCCATGGCTATCACTTTTTGCATTTCTATCTCTTTAAGCACCTTCAATGCCTCATCATCCAAGCTAACACCTATCATATCTTGTACATTTTCATAACTGAGTTCTTCTATGAGTTTTGACTTATTGGCACAGTTTACTGGTTTATTTTTGTTCATTATGACTGAACCTAGCGTATAAGGGTATTCCCCAACTTTTGACACTATCCCGGCTTCTATTGGGTTTTGTTCTATGTATTGTATGAGCGTGTAGTAGTATGCATCATTGACTATATAGCGAGAGTAAAACCTCCCTTGCCAAAAATGTCCTGAACGCTTTGTCTTCTTATTAAAGTAGATGGCATAATTAGAGTTAATATGCTTCATAAAAAGTGAAAGGTTTTCAAGTTCGGTTTCTACTAACAAATGAAAGTGGTTACTCATAAGACAATAGTCATGCAACACTACCCTATACGACCGACAAGCCTTACAAACAATTTTCAAAAACATCTCATAATCTGCATCATCATTATAAATATCAGCACGGTTTATACCTCTATTTATGACATGATGAAACCCTGCTAGGTCTATGCGTGGTCTTCTTGACATTTTGACTCCTCTTATGTGGTAGTATAGCACAATAGAAGTGGATATTCAACGCCTGACCCGAAAGTGAAACAACTCTTAGAGAAAAATAATATTCAATCTCCTTCTTGCCCTTTAGATAAGGTATATAAAGATAAATTATTAAAAAGTTGGAAGCATATATTTAATTGGGATGAACTAGACAAACAATGGCATAGAGAGTCTACAGGAGAATCAATACAAGCTATTTTTTTGGAACTTAAAATGGAATGGGTGAATAGTATAATATACTCAATACAGGTCAGGCGTTGAAAATGCACTTTTTATATTCCCAATTACGTATGCATCCACCGCAAGGTCAGGTGTTTCATGTTTCATTGCTTCGCAACAAAACACAAAACACCAAACCCTTCTACTTTTTTTATCATGCACTTTTTTAATACTTCTACTGCAACAATGTCACCTTTTTCATTGTAATCTACTATCGTTCCATTGTTTTTTTCTTCACTCTCTATAACGGGGTCATATGTAAACTTTGCATAAATATTATCTGTTTCATTATCATATATAATTTTCATTTACAACCTTTCTTTCTAATGTCCCTATCAAAGTATGCTGTAATAACTATCATAGAGATAGGGTTTACAACTACTTTCTTTGCACTACCCTACCTTACTTAATCGCCAACATACGTTCAAGTGCTAAATTTGCATACTTTGCTATATGTAGGTCAACTACGATTTCATTGATAGGCTTGTTGTCTTCTATTGATTTTAGCGTAAGATATAAGTCTTCAAGTGTTGTCTCATTCATCGTAGGACACTCTGGTTTGGTTGAGGATAGCACATAAGTATTGCCCTTTCTCATACGATTTACTAAATTATACTCTGTCCCTACAGCCACTTTTTGTTCAGGGTCAAGCTCTTTGACATATTTGATAAGTTGAGACGTAGATCCAGAAAAATCTGAAGCAGCAACTATTTTAGGGTCGCACTCTGGATGTACTGCTATCCTTATATCAGGATATTTATTGCGATAAAATTCTATATCATCTAAAGTAAAGAGTTGGTGTACAGAACAAAAACCATTAAAACAGATTACATCTGCCTCTTTAGGGTCGCACTCTTCTTCTCCTTCTATTCCAATAACACAAGATTTAAGTCCCATCTGTATGGCAAAATTCTGTCCTAAACATCTATCTGGAACAAAGAGTATTTTCTTTCCACTCTCCAACCCTTTCTCAATAATCTTAAACGCGTTAGATGATGTACAGACCAATCCGCCCATCTCTCCTACTTTTGCTTTGACTGTCGCATCTGAATTGATGTAAGTAATAGGCAATATATCATCTTTGGCTATGCCACGTTCTACCATATATGTTACAGAGTCATCAAAATAACTTCCATCTATCATACGTGCCATCGCACAACAGGCGATTTTAGGCATAAGTACACGTTTCTCAGGTGCTATTACTTTTACACTCTGCCCCATAAACCCAACACCACAAAAAACAACCCACGGGTTTTTATCTGCTTTACTTTTACGTGCAAGCTCAAGACTGTCACCGG
>JAUXGC010000141.1 GCA_030622375.1 Sulfurovum sp. | reverse complement strand
CGCCAGAAGCTTTTCAACTCATGAGAGAGTGCTTGGTACACTTGAAGGGTGGGGTGTGCGTGTAGATGAAGCCTTTTTCCAAGGCGGTGTACAGAAATATGAAGTTATAAAGGCTTTTGGAGCAGATATATTTTTTGATGACCAAGACAGACATTTGGAAGAGACTTCTAAAGAAACACCCTCCGCCAAGGTGCCATATATACGATAGATACTAATTAATATTAATTATATTTAGTAATGAAAATCTATTCAACTAGAGTGTTGCAAAATCTACAACCTCTACACCACTGCACCCTTTTTTTACCCTTTTGTATCTTCTTGCATCCTCTTCTGCCAATTCAATCAAATCAGCAAAATCTTTTTTATCTGCTTCAAATTCAAAAATCTCTTTATCAGTAATTAGTTCTACTTTAGCATCTCCACAAGCAGATAGCACAATATTTCGTAAACCTTTGGCAAATTCACTCTTAATGGCTTTAGATACTTTTTCATTTTGAAGTATATCTACAAGGTTAACCTCTTTATATACATCGCTGTCACAGAGCATCTTGTAACTAACTTTTATATTGCCTTCCATCTGTCTCTCCTTTATTTTTCACTTTTATTATATAATATTTAATATTTATAGTAGGCGATATAGCATATTAACCTATTTTGGTGCATAATTAAGACTTAAATTTCAAGTAGAACCAAATGTAAAAAGTTAAAAAAAAGGCAAAAGTTAATGCCCTGAAAAACTTTTAATCCCTATCTTTTACGCCTCCTGTTGTAATTACTGTTTGTTCTACTGCCCCTCTTGTTTTGTCCATGGCAACTATCACAAATAGAAAATCTGTAAGAAAAATCTAAAATTTTTCCACATCTTCTGCACTGTTTTGTAAAGTTTCCTTGTCTTAATGAGTTTTCTATAAAATTGTTCAGTCTGACTCTAGCTTGTATGGCTTGTAATGTATCTTGAAAACTATCTGGAAATTTAAATGAGAGCCATAGATAGAGTGAGATTTCCCTCACTCTATCTTCAGCATTGAGTAGCATATCATTAGTTTGGGCAAAAGAGGGAAGGTCACGAGGAGGGATATATAGAACTTTCCCTCCTGTCTCTATCTGTTTAATGTAGCGATGAAATACAGATTCTATATATGTGGAAGAGATACTTGCAGGAGCACACGAGAGAAAGAAGCGTGTCTTCAAGTCTAGATTGTATTCAGAGACAATGGCTGCTACTTCTAGCATAGAGTCTATGTTTGCTGCCACAAAGGGACCTTCGAACTCCATATTGTCGGCAAAAAAAGCTAAAATATCTAAAATATTGTCTGTCTCGAGTATCTCCCCTATAAGCATAACATGTTCTAGACTTGCCATAACCGACACAGGAAGCTCAAGGTCTGGAAGTGGGGTATGGAATGCTTTATCTATAGTATGCAGTGCATTTTCATCTAAAGCACCAACATACCCCTTCTCTTCAAAGCCATATCGTCCAGCACGACCTGCTATCTGAAGTACTTCGGCTGGAAGTAGCTCTCTGCGTCTCAAGCCATCAAATTTATTATCTTTGGCAAACAGTATAGTCCTTATGGGAAGATTGAGACCCATAGCTATAGCATCAGTAGATACAAGTATTTCGCTCTCTCCTTCCCTAAATCGTCTTGCCTCCTCACGTCTTACTTCAGGCGAGAGGTTGCCATAGACTACAGATACACGGTACTTTTGGGAGAGTTGTTGCTTAAGTGACAGAACTTCTCGTCTGGAAAATGCCACAATAGCAGTTTGAGGCTCTATCTTTTTCATAGAGGTAGCTATTGGCATCATTATCAACTCATTTTTTCTCTCGAAGTGTATAACTTCTAGCTCCTCTTTTAGATATGCGCAAAGCTCTTCTATAGCTTTTAGTGCATTACTTGAGCCAGTAAGTATGACAGTTTTTGCAGGTGCACCTATGAAAGCATTTGCCCATGCCCAGCCTCTATCTCTGTCGTTTATCATTTGTATCTCATCTATAACACAAACATCAACATCTACAGCTGAGTTCATCATCTCTATAGTGGAGCTTATGTGTGTAGACTCTTCATCCAAAATCTCTTCTTCACCAGTAATAAGAGATACAGATACTCCCTTTTTTTTAAGATTTTCATACCCTTCAAGCGCTAAAAGACGCAGGGGAGCAAGATAGTAACCAGTTGAAGCAGCTTCCAGTGCTTTTAAAGCAGTGTAAGTTTTTCCAGAGTTAGTAGGACCTGTATGGAAGATTATTTTACGTTTTAACTTGCGAGCAAGAGGAAATAGGTTTTTAAAATCACGAATAGTTTTAGCTAGTAACTCTTCACGTTTCTGTTTGGATAGTAGGGGCTTTATGTACTCCCCAAAGTGAAAAAGTATGCGTCGCTTACTCTTTTCCTTAAGTCTTAGAGTTGTCGAAGAGCGTATTGCAGGCTCTACAAAACGCACTATGAACTCATAAAAAACCTCTTGTTTTATATTTAATTTTTCACTTAGCAGATGCATCTCTTCAAAAATATCATCTATGGCTACCTTAAAATGAGCAAGCAGATCATCATTTACTCTGTTTATATCTTCTTTTACAGGCAACTCTTTGCCTCTCCAAATAAGGCTATACAGAAAAGATTTTTCGTATGACACAGAGGTATTGTAGTAGAGCAGAGTGCCAAATAAGTTATGGTTTTTCTCTTTAGATATAACAATATGTTCACTACTCTCAAAGATATTATACTTATCACTAATAGAAATTAATATGTTTTCAATTTTTTCTATTACTATGGGTGCATGATACAGTGATGCTTCAGGAGGCATGTTTTTGAGTGCTAAACTTATTTCTTGTTCATTTAGGTAGGGGTTATTTTCTTTATTGATCTCTGTTAAAAATATTTCTATCTCTAGAACTTTACTTTTTATAGTTTTTTCTTTTATCTGTTTTAATTCTTCAACAATTTCATCATCTCCCAATTGCCAAAGCTCTTCCATAGGTATAGGGCTTGTAGTGCAAAGAAGCAGTTTATTAAAATCAAAACTCTTTAGTGTAAAGGTAAAACTATGGTAAAACTCCATTTCATTAATAGAGTTAAACTCAACTTCTAGTGACTTCTCAAGAGTGTGCAATCTACCTTGCATACGCAAATAGTTAAGTTTATTTATCACTTTATCCTTAGTGATTTTAGAACTTTTTAAATCTATAAATGCTTCAAGAAGCAAGTTCTCTTCATGTTTACTATGTTTAGTATCTTCTAGGAGCTGAAGAATTTTTTCTACTTTGTCTAAAGGAGGGTGCTTACCTCTTCCTCCTCCCTTATGAACAGCCTTATAGCTCTGTGTCAGGTATGAGACCATCATCTCTCTTGTTCCTGCACCTTCTTCGCTCCATGTACGCCTAACAGCTCGTATCATCTCTTCACGGCTATGAGAAGGAAGCGTAATTTCCAGAAGCATGATGAGTTCTATAAGTTTTTCATCATCAAGTGTAGCCACACCTTCATCAAATGGAAGCCCATTGAAGTAGTTTCGTATTTTGTTGTTGAGTTTTATAAGATATTTTTTCTTTTTCTTTGCCATTTTCTACTATTTTCATATTTTTTATAAGTATAGCATATTGTT